>CAYRVL010000012.1:19975-35079 GCA_964427665.1 uncultured Fluviicola sp.
TACAGTGCCTGCTATAAATTGGCCATGTTGGTAACGATCTTGTTGCAGGCCTATCGCTATGCGGCCGAACCGTTTTTCTTCAATCAAATGCGCAACGAAGATCGGAACAAGGTTTACATCAAGGTCATGAATTACTTTGTTGCGACAGTTTGCTTCGTGTTCTTGTTCGTTAGTCTGAACGTCGATATTTTCAAGTATTTCATTTCCCGGGAGGCATACTGGGTGGGCTTGGACATCGTTCCGGTCCTCTTGCTGGGCAATGTGTTTTTGGGAATTTACCTGAACCAAAGCATCTGGTACAAACTTTCCAATCAAACCAAATTTGGTGCGTACATCTCTTTGGTAGGAGCGGCTTTGACCATTGCGATCAACTGGTTGTTCATCCCGGAGTTCGGCTTTCGCGCCAGTGCCTGGGCAACGATGATCGTGTATGCCGTTCAAATGGTATTGTCGTATTTCTTGGGTCAAAAATACTATCCGATCAAGTATAATCGCCGCAAGTTTGCGATGTACGTGGGGGGAAGTATCGTGTTGTTTCTGATCGCAAATGCACTCATGCCGGACTCGATCGCGTGGTTGAGCTTCGTGATAGGCAATGCCTTCGTGTTGCTGTTCATTCGTTTGGTCTTTTTTGTTGAGGGAATTTCACCCGCATCGCTTCTAAAACGATTCCGATAATTTGACCAATTGCGCAACTCTTTTGTTAAAAACGCGTATACACACCCATTGATTTTCTAACTTTGTGATATGATGACAGTTGAAACCCTGATTGGCGATTTGTTGCTCCAGCACAATTGTGTGGTTGTTCCCAATTTTGGGGGCTTCGTTGCACAGCGTGTTTCCGCGCAAGTCGATTTTGAAAAAGGGTTGTTGTTACCGGCACGCAAGTCTGTTTTATTTAACCGACAGTTGGTAAACAACGACGGACTGCTCATTACAGCATTGGCACAGGAAAATCAAGTGACCTATCCGAAGGCAACCGAAACGGTGGATCTGGCAGTAGCCAATTGGCAACAGCAATTACAGGAAGGTCAACGCATTACCATCGACCGCGTGGGTATTCTGTATTTAGATGCCGAGCGCAACCTGTGTTTTGAACAGGATCGATTTTTCAATTTGTTACTCGAATCCTATGGTTTGAGTGCCGTTCATTTCATTGCTGCAGAAGATGTGGCGGCTAATGAATCGCTGACACACACCAAATCGCTTGTTGAGGAAGTGATCGAATCTAAAGAACCGATCGCCACCCATGCCGTTCCCGTATTAGAGGAGGCTCCGGAAACTCCGGTGATTGCTATTTCACGTTCCCGTGCTCGAAAAGTAGTTCGTTATGCGGCAGCAGCTTGCTTAATGCCGATTGTATTCTATTCGTTTTGGATTCCGGTGAAAACAGATGTGCTTGAATCAGGGGTGCTGACGCTGCACGATTTCAATCCATTCTACCAAGCGCCAATCGCTCGTTTTAATCCATCAAATGGCTACGAAAAGCCAACGGAACGCGTAGAACAACAATTGAAAAACCTTCCGGATCATGTTGCCACGTTTGCGTACGAATTGGATGAGGATACCTACATTCCGATCCGTGTCAATAAACATGGAAAATACGCACCAGAAAACACACCTGATGCGGAAGTACCAACGCCGGCGGTAACAGAAACTCCCGAAGTGACTCCAGTTACCAGTACAACCGGTAGTCAGGTGATCGTTGGAAGTTTTTCTACCCGCGCTAATGCAGAGGTTTTGGTTCAATCCCTTCGTCAAAAAGGTTTTGATGCCGTTATTTTGGAATCCGGAAAAACGGTTCGCGTTTCGGTGGGACCAGGATCCACCTACAACTCCCTTGCCCCTCGTTTGAAAGCGGAAGGGTTAGAGCCTTGGTTACTGAAGTAACACAAGTATGGGACACCGCGATTTTCTGCTTGGAAATTTTCTAAAAATGTGTAAATTGGTTCATGCCATTCAATCGTTTACACCATTCCGTAATGGGGGAATTGCGCCCTCGTTTTGTACTTCGGATCGATTCAGATCCCGAAAAGGCTATGCAACATGTCAGTCGACGTGTGTTGGATGATAAAACCGTCTCCGGGGTGCGTTCGAATGGCTACATTTTCATCAAGATCCCATCTTGGGAACAACATTACTGGTCTCCTGAAATGTCGGTTCGCATTGAAAAAGAAGAATACCTAGATTACACCACGGTGCATTGTTTAATTGGTCCTCGTCAAGCTGTTTGGGCTATGTTTGCATTGATCTATGCGGCGCTCACGCTGGCCACCTTATTTGCCGGGATGTTCGGTGCGGTTCAGTATCAAACGTATGGCGATCCGTTTTGGTTGTGGTTCATTCCTGTTGGTATCTTACTCATTTCGACGGTGTTCATTTTTGCCAAAATGGGTCAGCGCAAGGGAAGGGACGAAATGCTGCATTTAGTCAGTTTTCTCTACCACAGTTTGGATGAGATCGCTGAAGTAAAACGCATTGAAGGATAAAATCTTGAAAAAGCCGACGTAGGTCATGATTTTACAACAAAACAACCGCTAACTTCGAAAAAAATTAACCATGGTGCGTATACTAACGAGCGCAATCCTTTTATCCTTACTGGTAGCTTCTTGTGGAAAAGAACAAGAAACCACCAAGCCGGTATATGCTTCCATTACGGAGTCGGTGTATGCCTCCGGTTTTGTACGTGCGAAAGATCAATATCAATTGATGCCAACGGTCAGCGGTACCGTGCTTTCCATGTTGGTAACCGATGGCGATTTGGTGAAAAAAGGGCAAGCCTTGATGATCATTTCCAACGCAACGCAACGACTCAACAAAGAGAACGCCCAGTTGGCAGCCGCGTTTTATGATGAAGATGCAAACCGTCAGAAATTGGAAGAAGCGAAACAAGCCATTTCCCTTGCCCGAGAAAAAATGCGAAATGACAGTTTGATGCTTGCCCGTCAACAAGTCTTGTACAAACAAAACGCCGTATCGCAAGTGGAATACGAAAATCGGCAACTGGCTTTTGAAAACGCGAAGAACGCATATCAATCTGCGTTGGTGCGCTACAACGATCTGAAAAGACAGATCAATTTTTCAGCCGCGCAAGCGAAAAAATCCTTGGAGATTTCCGAAAAGCTGGAAGATGATTTTACCTTGCGCAGCGATATCGATGGCATGGTTTATTCCCTGAATAAAGAAAAAGGTGAGTTGGTAAATCCACAAACTGTAGTCGCGGTGATTGGCGATCCGAACAATTTTGTATTGGAAATGCAAGTGGATGAATACGATATTGTGAAAGTACACAAAGGTCAGCGCGTGATCGTATCCATGGATAGTTATAAAACGCAAGTCTTCGAAGCAACGATTTCAAAGATCCATCCAATGATCAACGAGCGAACAAAAACGTTTACCGTGGAAGCTGTGTTTGTGACCAAACCGCCGGTATTGTACCCAAATATCAGTTTGGAAGCCAGTATCGTGTTGCGCCAAAAGTCAAAAGCGCTACTCATTCCTCGTGCGTATCTGAATGCGGACAATACCGTTACCTTATCCAGTGGTGAACGCGTCAAGGTAAAAACCGGTTTGAAGGATTACAAAATGGTGGAAATTATTTCAGGTATCAGTAGTACGTCAGAAATTGTAATTCCGGAGTAAGATGAATCGATTGATATTCAGTATTGCTCAGTCTTTACTAAAAGCGCGCATGCGGCAAACACTCGTTGCTGCTTTTGGTGTGACTTTCAGTATTACGATGTTCGTTACGCTCCTAGGATTTATGAACGGATTGAACGACTTGTTGGATGGCTTGATCATCAACCGGACACCCCATGTGCGCCTGTACAACGAAGTGTTGCCTTCTGCCAAACAACCGGTGGATAAAGATGCGCGGTATTCTGGGAATTATAATTTCGTGCAAAATGTGAAGCCAAAGAACGAACAATTGGACCTGCGCAATTCCGGAGCGATCATGTCGGCACTGCGCAAGGATAAACGGGTGTTGGGTGCCGCACCAAAAATTTCTGCGCAAGTGTTTTTTAATGTTGGAGAGGTTGATCTGACGGGAGTGATCAACGGAATCGACGTAGAAGAAGAAAACCGGCTTTTTGCGTTCGATCAATACGTAACAACTGGTAAATACACGGATTTGGAAAATGTGCCAAACAGCATTATTCTGGGAAAAGCGGCTGCTGAAAAAATGATGACAAATATCGGCGATGTTGTGCAGATCACTACGTCTAAAGGAGATCGCATGCAGCTAAAAGTTGTGGGATTCTTCTCTTCCGGGATGACCGAATTGGATAAAACACATAGTTATGCTTCGCTCTCGACGACGCAAAAATTGCTCGGTGTGCCGAATGATTACATCACGGATATTCAGATCAAACTCCACGATATTACCAAGGCTCCTGTCGTTTCGAAAGAATTTCACCAAACCTTTGAAACGGAAGCGATCGACATCAATACAGCCAATGCCCAATTCGATACCGGTTCTTCTGTAAGATCCATGATCTCCTACGCCGTTGGGATCACTCTGTTGATCGTGGCAGGTTTTGGGATCTACAACATTTTGAATATGATGATCTATGAGAAAATGGATACGATCGCTATTCTTAAGGCAACCGGTTTTTCCGGAAAGGATGTGAATCGGGTGTTCATTGCCATCGCTTTGAGCATTGGGATCATTGGTGGACTGGTTGGACTGATCTTTGGTTTCCTCGTTTCGTTTGGAATTGATAACATCCCGTTCGATACACCGGCCTTACCGACCATTAAAACCTTCCCGGTTTCCTACAATCCGAAGTACTACGTCATTGGAACGGTTTTCTCCGTGATCACGACTTATTTTGCGGGTTATTTTCCGGCGCGAAAAGCGAGTAGAGTGGATCCGGTCATTATCATTCGAGGCAAATAACATGAGCGAAAAAGTACTAGAGGCTGTTGGGATCAACAAATTCTTTCACGATCCGATCGACATTCAAGTGTTGCGCGATATCACTTTTGCCGTAAAGCGGAGTGAATTCGTTTCCGTGATCGGGAAGTCGGGTTGTGGAAAATCTACCTTGTTGTATATCTTGTCTACCATGGATACGGATTATCAAGGAAGCTTGTTGATCGATGGTGTTTCGATGTCCACGAAAAAGGAAGCTGAATTGGCCCGTGTTCGCAATGAAAAGATCGGATTTGTGTTCCAGTTTCATTATTTGCTCAATGAGTTTTCAGTTTTGAGAAACGTGATGTTGCCCGGATTGAAGCTGGGAAAGTACCATGCGAAGGAAGTGGAGGCCCGCGCCTATGAGAAATTAAAGATCCTCGGGATCGAAAATGAAGCGTTGAAATTGCCCAATCAACTTTCGGGTGGTCAGAAACAACGCGTTGCCATAGCGCGCGCATTGATCAACGATCCACTGATTATCATGGGCGATGAACCAACAGGAAACCTAGACAAAAAAAACAGCGAGATCGTCTTTCATACGTTTCAGGAGCTGGCCGCTGAGTACGGACAATCACTGTTGATCGTAACTCACGATAATGAGTTTGCTGAAAGAACTGATCGCATCATTGAAATGGAAGATGGACGGATCATCCGACAGTAATTTACACGTCTTTCTGACTTTCATCTTCGGTTGGTTGGATCGGCTTCGTTTTTTCTCGCAATCGCCGCGAGAATGGGCGAGAATTATCTTTGACAAACCAGCTTGCCACAAACGCAGTAAAGGTTCCAGATAAACCTACACCAACTGTCATCAAAACAGCAGCAATAACCCGCCCGCTGGTTGTTACCGGATAGCGGTCACCGTAACCGACAGTTGTGATTGTTGTGTATGACCACCACAAGGCATCTTCAGCCGTGCGAATATTAGCTCTGGGATGACTGGATTCAACCTCCAGAATTGCAATGGAGGAAAACAGAATGGCCAAGACAGCAAAGATCACGACAGAAGTGAAAGTTCCTTCGATCCGACTTCGAAAAACATGTTGAAACACATCTTTGGTGTTGCGAAATGCACGAATTACGCGAATAATACGCAACAACCGGATCAAGCGTCCAAATCGAGCAGCATCCCACAACGGAATACTGGAAATCAGATCGATCCAGCCCCATTTCATGAATTGCCACTTGTTGGGGGCTTTTTTCAGGCGTATAGCAAAATCAAGGAGGAAAACGACACAGATCGCATTGTCTATTAAGTGGATGATCTGCGACACTTCCTTGGGTAGCGGGAACAAAAAGTCGATGATCAGTGACAGCAATACATAAATGGAGAGCACAAACACCAAAATGTTCAAGAACCCTAACTCATTCCTTTCTGATCGTTTTGACATACCTGTTTCACCGATGCTTCAGCGATTTTGTCTTGAAGCAACTAAGTCTTCAACGTAAATTAGAAGCGGAAAGTTACACCTCCCATCACTTGGAAACCCTGAACCGGATAATTGTACCATCGGCGGTAGCGCTGTGCTGCTACGTTGTTAAAGTTCAAAAACGCTGAAATACGTTTGTTGTAGCGGTATTCTACACCGATGTTTGCATCAGCAATGAAGCCTAAGTTCTTCGCCAATTGGTTGTTTTCTTCTACCACACCATCTTCCTGCACATAAACCAAGGCTTTTCGGCCTCCTTCTAAATGCACATCAGCGGAGATGATGAATTTATTATACAAATTATATGATCCTCGTAAAATGAACTCAAGCGTTGGTAAATTCCATGCATAGCTGTTGTTAAAGGCATTGTAGGAATTGTAACGACCGATCAGATCGATCTTGGTTTTTTCCTGATATTGATACGTCAACGATCCTTCAATGGTGGCAATGTTCATGGTGTCGTAGATCACCGAGAAACGGTTGCGGTTGCTGTACAAAGTATCCGTTACAAACAAGGCTTTATCTTTCACATTCGCAAATCCGGCAGACAGGTTAAATCCAATGCGTTTCGACAAAGTTCCTTTGATCCCGATGATCCCTTCGATGGCCTTGTGCTCGTTGCGCAAGGTGACGTGTGACAGAATGAATTCGTTGTCATCGGTCAAAGATTTAAAGCTCTGTTGCTTCATGCCTCCGTTTACCTGCAAGTAAGGAATTAAAATATCGTCGAATAATGAATACTTTACCTCGGCTTTGGGATACAAGTAAGCTTTCACGGCATCGCGAGAACTAATCGTTAGATCCACACCGATTTTCGCTTTCAAGCGCTTGTTCTTGGAGTAAGTGGTGATACTCGGACGCAAACTCAACAAAGTGTTGTTGGATACAAAGCCCGAATCCAAAGCGGTATTTAACGTATCGCCGTTTACACCATACTGGTAACCGTTCCACTTCAGATCCACATCGGCAGCAAAGATCTCATCTCCCCAGCGCATCCAGGCATTGGCCGTTGCACCGAAGTAATTTTCACGCGCACGCCAGTCGCTTAAACTATCGATCTGTGGTTTGCGGTCATTGAAGTGACGGTATTCGAGCGTCCCTTTCCAGTTAACGCCCAAGCTGTCGTGTACGTGTCTGCTGTAGAACGCCTTTCCGGAGATCGTATTGAATCGTTGTGCAATACTGTCCTTGGGTGCATTTTCATTTGGAAAGCCGTAAAAATGCAGTCCCTGATTCTTGTAAAATGCCTCTGCTCCCCAGTCGTATTTTTTCTCGGTCATACCAATGAATCCGCGCGCACTTGTTCGGTCGAAAGTAGCCGGTGCCACATCGCGCATTTTCCCCCAAGAACTTAAATGTTGGGCGTGAATGCCATAATTCAATTTGCGCGAACGGGTATTGTTGTAATACACCTCTCCCAAAGGCATCAGTACGGAACCGATTCCGATCTTTGCATATCCATTGTACAATTGCGGCAATTTCTGATTCAAATTCACCGATGCCGGTGCGATTCGTTGTAGATCGAAGTAAGGTTCGTAGTTTATTGCCAACAACGGATAGTTGGTATTCGGAACCGGAAAAACGGTGTCTAATATCTTCGGAAGTCCCGACATGCGATTCGCTGGTTCTACAGTGCGATTCGCGTTGGTAATGATGATCACCTCGTCGTCCGGTTGTGCAAATGCAATAACCGAGAAACAACAGGCGATCGCAGTGATCCAGATATGATGTAATGCTCTCATTAGTTCCCTGAATTATCTTCGATGTCAATAACAGTTTTCTGATCCGGTGCTTGGATCACTTTTGGCTGACTCTTCAACTGCATGATCTCATCATACAATTCTCCGGCTTCTGTTTGGATGCCATCATCTTTTACCGGATAGTGGTCGATCACGGATTTGATCGTGTTTTCTGCCTGGAACAAATCCTTTTTCTGTATCAGGATACGTGTTTGTAGGATCAACGATTTTGCGATCCAGTAATCGTAGCCCGGTTTCATTTTCAACAATTCGCGCACTGTGTTTTCGGCTTTCGTCAGATCGCCTTTTTTGAAGTATCCCTCTGCGATCATGTATTTGGATTCTGCAGCCGTTATCTTCGTCGTGTTTTTCACCACATACTCCAGTGCAGGCAAGGCTTCGTTGAAATTATCGGATTTCGCTAAGGAGATCCCCTTCACATATTCTGCCTCTAATTTCATCTCGGTACTTTGTTGAATAGCCAACACTTTTTTAGCGTAATCAGCGGCATTGACGAAATTTTCCAGGATGAAGTGACAACGCATCTGACCTACACGGGAATTGTTCAAGAACTCCGGTCGGGTGGTAACACGCTCCAATCGTTCGTAATACGGCAATGCTTCCTCGTACTTTTTCGTATTGTACAGATAACGGGCGCTACGTTGCGCAGCCAACTCGGTGTAATCGTTGTCCGGCCCATCAAGGATCTCGCGATAAAGCACCACCGATTCTTCTTCGCGTTTTGTAGAGTACAGGATGGATGCTTTGTAGTAAAGGGCGTCTTTACGGTACTTGCCTGAAGGATATTTATTCAGGTAAAAATCGAATTCGGTCAAGGCTTTCGTGAATGACGAATCCTCGTATAAAGCATAAGCACGCATGTAATATTCGTCTTCCACCGATTTGGAAATGGAGTCGGCACAGCTATATAAATTGGACAACTGTTCTATCTTGCTTATCGTTCCCTGACGGCGGTAAACGTCGGCCAAAGCACTGACTTCGCGGCGACAAATGGAATCATTGATCACAAAGTCGTTCAACACTTTTTTGTAATGCTTTTCTGCGGTATCGTATTGTCCGCGCTTATAAGCGATATTTCCCAAATTGTGATACGCCTCTTTGACCAAATTGGAATTCGGATAATCCGAGATGATCTGTTGGTAGTAGCGTTCAGCTTTGTCGATGTTTCCGGCACCGTAATAAGTTTGAGCCACCTCAAATACAGCCGATTGTGTGTACCTGGAGCCGTTGTAATTATTGATGATCTCCAACAGCGCTTTTACTTTTTCATCGCGATTACCTTTGAATCCATAGCAGCGCGCCATGTAATACAAGGCCTGATCCTCGAATCCGGCTTTCAGATCCATTGCTGCTTTATAATTTTGAATGGCCAGATCATCCTCTTTTGTGCGGTAATACTCATCCGCCAAACGCATGTGTGCATCCGCTTTTTTCTGCTTATCGGTGAGTTTTGTTTCTTTCAGATAGTTGCTGAATGATTCACGAGCACGCGGATAGTCTTTTTGCGCCAGGTATACATATCCTTTGTTGTAATAGGCATCCGGACGTAAACCGGAGATGTAGGTACTTGGCATAGATAGCAAAGCATCGTATTGCTGGATGGATTTGCTGTAATTCTTCGCACGGAAATGTGCATCGGCGCTCCAAAACATCGCCTTGGCAGAGACATCCTGATTTACCGGGTATTTCTCTACCAATTCAAAGGCCTTGATCGCATTTGTGTAGTCGCTGTTCAGGAATAATTCTACTCCGCGGTTAAATGCGATCAGTTGGTAAGCCGACTTCAGTTTGATGTCTTTGCTGGAGATCTTGTCCAATGATGCCAGTGCTTTTGCATAATTCTTCGTGGAAGTATACACGTTCACCAAATACTGGTAAACCACACTCTTTCGCGGTGAATCCGGATACTTTTGCAAATACAATTCTAAGGCCTCAACGGCTTCATCGTAAGCGTTCATATCCAGTTTGTACGACAAAATAGCATAATTGTACAAGGCATCTTCCTGGATCAATGCGTCCATATCCAGTTCGGAAGCGGCTTCAAATGCCGTGCGGGCGTAAACCAATTGATTCAAATTGATGTAGCACTCACCGGCATGATACAACGCGATCTGTCCCAACGTGTCTTTGATCCGTGCAACTTTATCGAAGTATTTTACGGCTTTCGTGCAGTTCGAACTTTTCCAGTAAGCCACGGCCAGCGCATAATCGTCGTCGCGGGTTGTGTTTGATTTTTCGTTGTAATATTCCAGAAACGGAACAGCTTCGTCGTATTTACCCAAGCGGTAGAACGCATCCCCGATGATGTGGTTCATTTCTACTTTCTCGGCCGGTTTCAAGCTGTCCATGTTGCTCGGAGCAAAACGAATGACCTCTTCGTATTTCCCTTGCATGTGGTAGATCTGGGTAATGTAGTACGGTACCACAGTTTTGAAACGCGCATCACCCATCAAGCGCTCAAATCCTTCCAGGGCGCTTTGGTAAGAACTGTCCAAATAACAAATGTGTGAGTAGTAATACAAACTGGGCGATCCGTATTGTGAAGTCGATTCTTTCACCTCAAAAAACGCAGATTTTGATGCAGGATAGCGTTTTTCATAGAAATTCGCATAGCCTAACTTGAAGTAGAATTCATCGAGGTTGTTGACTTCTACATCGCCTTTGTCCAGTTGATCAAAGTATTCGATGGCTTTTTCGTAGTTTTTTCGCTGGTAATAATAGCGTCCAATGCGGAATGCGATGTCGTTCTTGTAAATGGATTCCGGGTAATCGCGGTTGAATTTTTCAAGGAGATCTATGGCGTCGTTGCTGTACAGTTCTAAGGCCGAAACACCTTCGTAATAGTATGCTTTTATGACGTACGGATCGTCCTTCGCGCCGCTGTATTGCGTAAGAAACAAGCGGAATTCACTGCGCGCAGCACCGTATTGTTCTTTTTCGAACAAGTCTTCCGCCCGGAAATAGCTACTCAACGGCGATTGGTACTTTTCCGTCGCCTGTGACCACCCGAAGTGGCTCAGTAAAACCAGAAAAAAAATCAGTAAATGACGCATTACGACTACTTTTAAGTGAGTAAAATTAACCGTAATGTCAGGGACAGGGAGCGTTGGGTTTTAAAAGTTTTAAACGCTAAACTGTTGAGATTATTTCACTACTCACATATTTCACTCCTGAAAGAATCCTGAATTTTACATCAAAGAGGAAGGGTATGGAACAAGTAATTCAGCTGGATAAATGTTACATCGATCAGTTAAACCATACGGTTTTGCGCGATGTTACGATGACTGTCAATTCAGATGAATTGGTTTTTTTGATCGGTAAAACCGGTTCAGGAAAAAGTAGCTTGTTGAAACTGTTGTACGGCGAAGTGGGTTTATCACAAGGAAAAGGAACGGTGGTTGGCTTTGACCTGAACAACCTGAACAAACGGACTATTCCGAAGTTGCGCCGTCAATTGGGGATCGTTTTCCAGGATTTCCAATTGCTGATGGATCGCTCTGTGGAGGAAAACCTGTACTTTGTAATGCGCGCTACGGGTTGGACCAATAAGAAGGAAATGCAGTTGCGTGCCCAAACGGTTTTGTCCATGGTAGGACTAGACACCAAAGCCAAAAATCAACCGCATCAATTATCCGGAGGTGAACAACAACGTGTAGCAATCGCCCGGGCATTGATCAACCATCCGAAATTGATCCTCGCCGATGAACCTACCGGAAATTTGGATCCCGAAACATCCGCAGAGATCATGGCGCTGATCGTTGCTGTAGCCAAGGAAGAACGCGCTGCAGTGATCATGGCGACACACGACATGTCGATGGTCGAAAAATTTCCCGGAAAGGTCTACAAAGTGGAAGACAGTTTGCTGAAACCGATGGAGTCGATCAATCGTTTCGATCCCTTCCAGCCCATTTTCGATTAAGCGAATAGTAATTTCTCGATCTGTTTCACGTAAGACGCAGCCCCAAAAGTACTTTCCAATATTTCTTGACGCTTCTGAAGCGTGAAGCCGTCTTGTTGTGCTAAATTACAGCATGCTGCCAGCGTTTGATCTTCTTCCCAAATGGTGCACAGTTCAGCCAGTCCGGTATTTTCAACCATTTCCTTGGTCGCGATACAATGTCCCTGCGAACCTAAGCTTTGCAGCAATTTCATTTTGATTCCGGCAACTTTTCGGGTGATCAGTAAATGAACTCGGGCTCCGGCAATCAAGGCATCCATGTCGGCCGTATTTGGATCTGCCTGCAGTTCAAACCCGGCGTCTTCGATCTGTTTACTCAACAACGCAGAAGGATTCTTACCGGCGATGATGACGTGCGCCGAAAAAGGCGTCCGTTGATTTTCCGCGATGATGATCCGCACTGCTTCTTCGTTCTCCGCAACGCTTAAGTTGCCATGGAATAGGTAATATTCGCCCGGCTTACTTTCATAGGACGAACGCAAAACGACCGGCGGAACCCAGTGCACTTCGAATCCCAGATTTTTGTAATGGATCGCATCTGCTTCGGTGATACACGCCAAAGGAATGTCCCGAAGCGCCTGTTCATCACGTTTTAATTTCCGTGCTTCTACTTGGAAATAGAACCGATCCAGGAAGCGATTCGCACTTTTCGCCAAATTGGAATAATACTGCCATTCGATGTTGTGCATGCGCACCAAAACTCGTTTCTCGGCCATTTTCAACGCGTGGGCAATGCCCGAACAATGTTGTCCTTCTAAAAGAACGGGCCATGAATCGGAAAGCAAGCGCTTCAGCAATTGGTCATTTTCACGACTCTTGACAATGTAGGGTTTGGAACTCAATTGACTGAAAACTCCCGTCCTTCTGCCGTAATAATAAACGCGATCGGCAAGTTTCAGTTCTTCCGCTTCCGGCATCTTTCCCCGTCCGTATTCAAAACAATGCAAGTGGATGGTAAATCCTGCTCTTTTCAAGGCAAGTAAGCGCGTATACATATCGATTGCCCCGCCGTAATCGGCTGGAAAAGGCACGTCAAGGGTGACGATATGCAGACACTTATTCATGAACTTTTGGATAAAATACGGCTAATTGTTGCACTTCGTGTTCCCAGTTTTCAACGCGTGCTGCTTTTTCGCATTGTGCTTTCCAAAATCGGATCAGTTCAGGTTTTGTTTGGATCTCCAAAACGGCCTCGCGAATGGCTTGAACGCTCACTTCGGGAAGTACTTGACCGATCTGATGTTTGTGGATCAACGCAGCAACTTCTACCACATTCGAGGCCAGGATCGGCGTGCCGGTATGCATGTAATCAAATACTTTATTGGGAAGAGAAAACAAATAGTTCGGATTCGTGGGTTTATCCAAACTCAGTCCCAGATCTGCATGATACGTGAAGCACAACAATTCCTGATACGGACGTTTGCCAAAAAACAAAATGTTGTTCCAACCGGACGCCTTCACACGCTTTTCCATTTCCGGAATCACATCGCCATGTCCCACGATGAGCAGAACCACTCCTGCCAAATTTGCCAGTCCCTCGATGGCTTCCTCCACTCCACGATCAACATTCAACCCGGCACCTTGCATGATGACCACGAAGTGATCTTCCGGAATCCCGAGCTCGCGTTTACTTGGTATTGAGGTTGGTTTCCAAAGCGGCGAGCAATTGCGCACGACCACGAGTTCCTTGTGATACTTTTCCCGGTAGCGATCTGCTATGGATTGGTTCACTGTGATGATCTTCTCTAATTTGGGAAAAATGGCGTTTTCGATTCGTTGCCAGATGGCTTGTACGCGAGGGCGATTGATCAATTCCGGTACTTCGGTGAAATATTCGTGTGAATCGTAGACCAAATCGGATCCTTTTAATATTCGGCACAGGTGATTTGCTAGCAGGGTGTCCAGATCATTGGCTACTAAGATATCAGCCCGACGAAACAACAGAAACCAGAAAAGACGCCAATTGAACAAGGCATAAAAGAGTGGTCCTTTTTCAGCCAATAAGCGAAAACGTTTGGTAGCATACGGACGAGACTCCATGGGTGCCGAGTCTTTTTTCTTTCTACCGACCAGCAACACGTCGTATCCTTGTTCTTGGATAAAGAGAGCCATTTTGTGTACACGTTGATCAGAATTCAGATCGTTGATTACACTGATGATGACTCTTTTCTTCACGTTGTCTCCTTTCGAGCAAATGTAGCAATTCTAATCAAAAAGAAAGGGCGTGTATGATCTACACGCCCTTTCTGAAATATGTGTTGAGCTTATAGCTTCACTACACGCTTCGTGATTGCAGTACCGTTCGTAGAAATGCGAACTTGGTACAAACCTTTCGCCAATTCCTGAACCGGGAATTGTACGATCGTTCCTTGAACATTCACTTGCGAAGCGAGCAATTTGCCAGTCATATCGATCAATTCAACGGTTACGTTTTCACCTGTCAAACCTGTAAGATCCGCTGAAACAAGGTCATTAACCGGGTTCGGGAACACGGCAACCGTATTCAACAATTCTTCTTCTGTAAGATCAGCTGTGTTGGCTACCAACGTAATGTTGTAGTCTTCCACTTCACCGTAAGTCGTTGAACCACATGGAGAAATTGGTCCTTCGCCCAGATCCGTTCCGGAGTAATGCATACGTACACGCATTTTAACCGTACCGCTTGCTGCTCCTGCCGGAACTGTAAAGTTGAAACTTGTCGTGAACGCACTAGCAGTTGCAATGGAATATCCTACACGCTCACCCACATCGTTGAAATCAAGGTCGTTGTTGAAGTCGATCCAAACAGCCAATTCATCATTTACATACGCAGAATTCGTAGAACCAACAATAGCTGTGGTAACTGCCACCGTGTAGTTGCTTCCTTTTGTCAAGGTAGTTGTTTGTGTACCCGCTGTATATGTGCTACAGTTAGAAGTATTGTTCAAGGTGTTCAACGTCACGCCTGCAATGTACTCGTTGCCATCCCCGTTCGCACAGCCAATTGTAGAAGCTGCCGTACATGGTGCAGTAGAAGAAGTAACGGTAATGTAATT
>CAYRVL010000012.1:35179-63427 GCA_964427665.1 uncultured Fluviicola sp.
GCTACCGGAGCTTGTGGAGCGGAACATGGGTTGCTGGAACCGTTCAACACCAATACACCGGTATTTCCCGGATCCAAGAATGGTTTCAACTGTTCGTTTGTTGGCGTACCATTAGAGGTCCAGTGGTATGACATTTTGCCGTAAAAGTCCGGTGCGGTCAATTGATTACAGAAAGAACTTCCACCGGTCAAGGTTCCTACAATGCGTCCGTTTGAGTTGTTGAACAACGGCGACCCGGAAGATCCACCTTCGGTCACACCATGTCCGTTCGAGTTAGCTGTCCAGCTCAAGCGCCAGTGAGATTGCAATCCATTCCCGTTCCATCCGGCAGAAACGGTAGTTCCGCTGAAGGTGGAGATCTTTTTGATGTCCCCAGCCGGGTGGTGAATTCCCACTCCTCCGGTTGTAGCCGTGTTGTTCACATCCCATCCGTTCCAGTAGGCATTGAAGTTCGCAGATTTCAAGGTTGTAATTGTCGCTGCTTCGTTGGTTGAAGAGCCCAATTGTACTAGCAAGAAATCTGAACCACTCGCACCTCCTCCATCATTCGAAGATGATTTTTTAAAGCATCCTAAAATGGAGTTATTTGCCAACGTACCTTGCGTTGCCGGGTCTGAACATCCGGTAGCTTCGTAACGGAAATAGAATCTCCACTGATTGAAGTTGGTTGCTGTTGAGTTAACCCCACAGTGCAACGCTGTCAAGAACAAAGGCTTACAGTCTTGTGCCGTGTTGTTGATCAACGATCCGGTACACCATCCAGATTGACTACCTTCAACAACCAAGATACGTGCTACACCGCGTTTTTCATCTTGCCACTGATCTCCAACAGGAGAACAGTTTACGTTGATCTCACAAGCGTCACTGTCATTGAAATCTTTCAATTTTGCTGGAGCGCCCGTAGAACGGTAATCGTAAGAAATGCGATCGATCAAGATGTCGGAGGCTTGTGTTCCTGCTGGTTCTGTCAATTGCAAAGTCATTTCATCTCCGAAACACAAGGCCACGTTTTGCATCCCGTGATCCATCACGTCTGCCGCTGAAAGAGTTGTGTGCAAACGTTTTCCGTTATTGTCAAACACATCAAAGGTGGATCCGCCGTAAATATGAAAACGGTCGAATAAGAAAGAAAGCGCTTCTGCTCCCGGGAAGTTGATCTTTAATTGCCAAACACGGTCTCCATTTGGCTGTGTCGTCCAAACACCAGCGCTGGATGTTGTGATGTTCGTCATGGTGTGAATTCCGATGCGGTACAACAATCCGTTGTGATCACGCTCGATATCTTCTTGATGAACGGCTGCCATATTTGGCGGCGTTAAATTAAAGGTCGGGGTTGATTTGAAAGTTGTCAGCGTTTTACTGGTGATGGAAGGTGTTATTACCTGTCCGATCGCTGAAAAACCTAACACCAGGGCAAATATCCCTGCAGAGAGTAGTTTTCTTTTCATTTCACGAGTTTTATAAGTTCAGCTTGCTCAAATTTACATAGTTTAACAATACATTTGAATCACAATGCGTTTTTTTACGCACAAACACAGATGCATGCACAGAGTTTTGGTTGTAGAAGACGAGCAAAGTTTATTGGAAATGATGGAGCTCAACCTCCAGTTAGAGGGTTATGAGGTCCGTACAGTTGCTAATGGCAGAAAGGCTTTGGAGTTGGTGGGTGAATTGGATCAGTTTGACTTGGTGATCCTCGATGTCATGCTGCCGGAAGTAAGTGGCTTGGATGTCTGCCGCGGATTTCGTGCCGTATCCGAAATTCCGATCCTATTTCTCTCGGCAAAGGGAACCACGATTGATCGCATAGCCGGGCTGAAACTAGGCGCGAATGATTACCTTCCCAAGCCTTTCGATTTGGAAGAATTGCTGCTGCGCGTTCGCGTACTCGTAGGTAAAAGACCCCAAAAAACGATGGTGGAAGAGTTGCAAATTGGAAAGATGCACATCAATTTCAATGCGGTGGAGGTAACTAACCTGGAAACCGGAGAGAAGCATGAGCTTACGAAACGCGAACTGGAATTGCTCCAATTCTTCAATCAACATAGGGATGAGGTGGTGTCGCGCGATGAACTCCTGAACTCGCTTTGGAAGAACGAACATTTTCCAACGGGAAGAACGATCGACAATTACATCCTCAATTTTCGCAAATTGTTTGAATCAGACCCTAAAAATCCGGTCTATTTTCATTCCATTCGCGGCATCGGATACAAATTTACGTTACCCGAATAATCGTATTTTTGCAGTATGAATCACGAAGCATCCATCCAGACAACTTCAAAAACCGAACGCTACGATAAAGCCTATTTGCGCATGGCGTGCACCTGGGCAGAATTGTCTCATTGTTCCCGCAAGAAAGTGGGCGCCCTGATCGTGCGCGATGGGCGGATCATTTCGGATGGTTACAACGGAACTCCTGCCGGATTCGACAATTGCTGTGAGAATGAAAATGGTGAAACACACTGGTACGTGTTGCACGCAGAAGCAAATGCGATCCTGAAAGTAGCCCGATCCACCAATGATTGTGGCAATGCGACACTTTATCTTACGCTTTCTCCGTGCAAGGATTGCAGCAAATTGGTATTACAGGCAGGGATCAATCGCGTGGTATATATGAATGATTATAAAGACACGACCGGGATCGATTTCTTGCGAAGCGCCGGTGTAGAAATAGTAAGAATTGAAGATCCATTCGACCATGAATAATCCAAAAAACACCTACCTCTTGCCGTTGCTGCTCATGCTATTTTTAGCCTTGGGTGTTTTGTTGGGCAGTTCGCTGAACAGTGGTAAATTATCCGGGGAACAACACGCTGATGAGTTTGGTAAGCTAAACGACATCATGGATATTCTCGATAAAGAATACGTGGATACGATCCAGAAAAAGAAACTGTTCGAAAAAACGATCGCTGATATGCTGCACAAACTGGATCCACACTCCAATTACATTGCGGCAGAAGACATGAAGTTGGCCAACGAGCAGATCGATGGTAAATTCGGTGGTGTTGGTATTCGCTTTGCGATCATTCGCGACACCCTGTGCATTACCAATGTAGTTCCGGGTTCTCCTTCCTTTCGGGTTGGACTGCTGGCAGGTGATCGCATTATACAGATCGACAATAAAAAAGTAGCCGGAAAAAAGATGAAGAACGATCAATTCATGGGAAT
Source organism: uncultured Fluviicola sp. (assembly GCA_964427665.1). GTDB lineage: Bacteria > Bacteroidota > Bacteroidia > Flavobacteriales_D > Crocinitomicaceae > Fluviicola. The sequence continues at coordinate 38,348 of CAYRVL010000012.1, forward strand.
GCTGAAAGGCGATCCGGAAACGGTCGTTCGGGTGAAAGTTTTGCGTAAAGGCGCTACAAAGGAATACAAGATCGTGCGCGGCATCATTCCAATTCCGTCCATCGTGTGTGCTGAAATGATCGAAGGAAATGTTGGATACATTCGTTTGGATCAATTTTCCGCCACGTCGGCGATAGAATTCAGTAGTGCTGCCGAGCGTTTGTTGAAACAAGGTATGAAAAAATTGATCTTCGACTTGCGCGATAACAGTGGTGGAGTGCTTTCTGTTGCAGTTCAAATTGCAGATGAATTCTTACCTGCAGGGAACGGGATCGTGGAAATTCGCGGAAAAAATCAGGATCAGCGCAAGTACAGAGCTACCCGCGGTGGAATGCTCGAAAATATGCCGACGGTATTGTTGATCAACGAGAATTCGGCTTCGGCTTCTGAAATTGTCGCCGGTGCCTTGCAAGACAATGATCGCGCAACCATTTTAGGTCGTCGTTCTTTTGGAAAGGGGCTTGTTCAACAAGATTTCCCCTTGCGCGATAACAGCAATTTACGCTTGACCATTGCACGCTATTACACACCTTCCGGGCGCTGTATTCAACGCTCGTTTAAGAAAGGTTACGAGGAGTATTACCACGAAGACATGTTGCGTAAAGAGCGCGGAGAATTTTTCGAGATCGACTCAACGATCTTCAAGAACGCACCCAAGTACAAGACTAAAAAAGGGCGTGTCGTTTTTGGTGGTGGCGGAATCATGCCGGATATTTTCGTGGCATTGGACACGTCGAATTCCAGTATGTATTATCTGAACCTGCGCTTTTCACCGGCATTCCAGCATTATGCCTTTGACTTTGTGGCAAATAAACGTGGCCAATGGAAAGATCTGCAAGATTACAACAAGCGCTTCGAGGTGAGTAATGCCATGGTGGATGGTTTGACACAGTATGCGGCGAAGAATTTGGATATCGCTATAGATCCGGTAGAAAAGAAACGCAGTTACGAATTGATCCGCCGCGCTTTGAAAGCGGAGATCGCTCGCCAGCTTTTTATTGAAGACGGCTATTTCTTTGTACAGGCCGCCGGCGACAAAGAGATTCAAAAAGCGTTGCAATTGTTGGGTCGACCGTAATGTTTTAAAAAACTGACCATGCGATTCATCAGCCTTGCCCATATTCAACAATTTCCCGGTTTGGGGGAATTTCCGGTGAATGGGAAAGAGCAATTGCAGCAGGTTCGAAAGGTCCTTTACGAACAACCGGCGTTTTCGGGAATGGATGTTGCATCGAAGGAAATGTTCCTTGCACTTCTGACCGATCCTACCAAGGTGTTGTTTTTACAATGGGTAGATCAGCATTCCGATCTGTTGCGTGTGTTAGAGCAGGGAGATTTTTCGCATCCGTTCAAGGACATTTTTCATTGGAAACAACATGCGCTTTACACAGCGTTTTGTCAGTTTTTAGCACCGTATTTAGAAGATGCTATTCCGTTTGAACGCCTGCAAACATGGACGCAGCTGCAAGCCGTTATCAGTTACCGGGAATTGTTTTCTCAACGTCGCCAAGACCAACTGTACCAGTATGTGGTGTCATTTTCGTGCTCCGAACGCGAACGCCTTGCGAAGGTTTTAAAGGGATGCAAGACTGATCAGGCGATTTTCGACTGCCTACAGACCGAATTGGATCCAAACTGCTGGTCGGTTCTGAACTTTCTGCCTAGTTCTTACTACAGTGAACGGGTGGCGTGGTTGGAATTTTTGATGCAATTGGCGTACCATCCGAAAAGCTCCCGACGCTTGATGCTTTTCATCCATAAACTAGTCGAAAATCTGAATTTAGAGGCGGAACACGCCAAACAAGTGGCGGCGCAGCATCGAGAACTGATGTCCGGAACGTTTCAGTTTGAAAAAACACGAGTGCCTTGGAAACGGTTGCTCACCCTAATCGCTGTGGTGCTGGGTTTTGTAGGGATCCTGGTGGGTTTGTGGTTCATTCCGGCTGAACCGGAAGTGGATCAAACGCAAGAAGAAACTTCGTTCATGTCCTTTACACCACAAGAACGCCAGCAACTGGATTCGCTATTACAAGTGGCTGCTGAACAAGAGCGAAAACAACAACAGGAAACGATAGGCGAAGGAGATCTTCCGGAGGCACCGGCGCAATTGGTGTACAGACAATACTGGGAAAACGCGATTTTTGCTAACTTGTATAAAAATTGGTCTAAAAATGACAGCATTGCAGCCAGTCCCTTTTTTCATCCCGGTAAAAAGTATGTATCGCCTTACCCGGGTACGCGACCTTTGAAACAGCGCGCCGGACAGAAAGAAGTGGAATTCACAAACAACACCACAGCGAATGCACTGATCCTTGTTTTTAAAGATGAACGTAAAGAACCGGTATTCTCGCAATACATTTCCCCAAAAGTACAAACAACATTTACCCTCAATGAAGGAGACATGATGTTGGTTTTGCCCGGGGGGAAAATTGCAGAGGATGCAGATTTTGGTGAACTGCCATATCGGGAAGTGGATCAGCGTTTTTTCGTCAAGTTGAATGATGTGTATCGTGTGCGTGAAATGGGACCGAATAAATTGCGCTTGATCTGGGAAAGTGTGAGTCAGTATGAACTCTTTTTGGTGGACTTAACGGGAGGATTGGAAAAGTATTAAAATGGAGAAGAGAGACCACTGCAGTCTCTCCTCACACGCTACCTAAACCTAACTACTACTACACTGAATACCACCTTGGAGTGTGGCTTCTTGTAAATTTAACGATTACTGAGGTGAATTGTTGTGTGACTTTTAAAAATCCGTTTCTTTTTAACGAAAATTGGGGATTCGAGGCTTTAATGGCATCTTACTCCACGCGAAGCTTGATCGAACAATGTCGTTCTTTGCCAAAGTTCTTTGCTTTGTCGTAGCTAACATCTAGAAGGCGGATCGTGTGTCCTTGATAGGTAGCAAACGAGGGAATGGTGCTGTGTTGACCAATGGTGACTGCGGTTTTCTTGTCCAATTGAACGACTACGGCCACTTGTCCCTGCCAGAAACAGTTGACATCCGGTGGACATCTGGAATCTTCCTGAAGTTTTTTGAATTTTATCGGATAATCGATGCCATCCAATTGGATTCGGGCAGTTTCATGAAAACCCAGTGTAAATTCTTCATTCAACTGGTGGGTTACTTTCTGACAAGCTGACAGAAAAACAACAGATGCCAGGAAACAAAATGCTGCAATGCGGTTCATTAATAAGTGGTTTTTGTTCGGGTTTTATGCTGTGCGGCATTTCCCGAATGTTCGTTTCTAAAACGAATGTACCAATTTAAACCAGAGTAAACAAGCCTGTGTAGTGAGAAACAGAACCGGTATAAAACAACAAGAGAGAAGCGGGCGCCTCTCTCTTGTTCCAACCTAAACTACTACTACTTATGAAAACTAACCTCTGACTATCTTTTGCAACTTTCGTACCAAAGTGCGAAAACCCGCATCAGATATTGAGATATACAAAGTAACGCAGGAAATACCGACTTGTTGCAAATTCTGCCTGTTTTTAACATTATTTTCAAATTGTGAAATTTTTGAAGAGTGCTTGTGAAACCTATAAATTCGGTATCTTTGAGCCCTTACACATGTAAGGAACTGTACTGACTGTATGAAAGTTATCCATCACCTGCAAGAAGCGAAAGAGACACTGTTTTCATTTGAAATACTTCCACCGTTAAAAGGCGCGAATATCCAGTCCATCTACGACGGGATCGATCCCCTCATGGAGTTTAAACCGAAATTTATCAATGTCACCTATCACCGGGAAGAGTTCATTTATAAAGAACGCGAAAATGGATTGCTAGAAAAGATCGCGATCCGCAAACGCCCGGGAACAGTAGGGATCTGTGCAGCCATCATGAACAAATATCACGTGGACGCCGTTCCTCACTTGATCTGTGGTGGATTTTCCAGAGAAGAGACAGAAAATGCACTGATCGATCTGCAATTCTTGGGAATTGATAACGTACTTGCGTTGCGCGGTGATTCGATCAAAACAGAGGCCTCATTCCGTCCTCATCCGGAGGGACATAAACACGCGGTTGATTTGATCAATCAGATCACAGATATGAATCAGGGACGCTATCTGGTGGATGATATCCAATTGGCTCCGACCGATTTTTGTATTGGTGCAGCCGGATACCCGGAAAAACATTTCGAAGCGATGAATCTGACAACCGACTTGCATTACTTGAAGCAAAAAGTAGATGCAGGTGCCGAGTACATCGTAACTCAAATGTTCTTTGACAATCAGAAATATTTCGATTTCGTAGATGCTTGTCGCGAAATAGGGATTACCGTTCCGATCATTCCGGGGATCAAACCGATCAAAACACTCAACCACATTTCCTTCTTACCCAAGGTCTTCAAGATCGATTTTCCGGAAGCACTTTCGAAAGAACTTTTGAAGTGTAAAACCAACCAAGACGTTAATCAAGTGGGTGTGGAATGGGGAATCCAACAATCGAAAGAGCTGAAAGCGGCAAATGTTCCGTGTATCCACTATTATACCATGTCCACTTCTGATGCTGTGAAAACCATCGCATCTGCAATATTTTAAATCTATGAAAGCAGTTTTTATCCTTTTTGTCACCCTTGTTTCTACCTGTTCGTTTGCGCAAAAACAACCATTGGCACTCAACAATGCCGTGATCGTTTCGCATTTGGATAAACCGGAAGATCGTTTCTCGCTGGAGATCGCACTTTCCGAAGCGCTAACAAATGCCGGAATCAAGAATACCGTTTCCTTGAACTTATTAAAACAAGGAGGAGATCCGCAAGTGTTGGTATCGGACAGTATGACCAATATCTTGGGAGCAAAAGGATTCAATACCTTGCTCTTGGTTTCCGTGCGTGGCTATGACAAACGATTCCAGCCTTCTTCGGGGAATTTTACACTGGTGGAGGATCTGGCAGCAGAGAATTTGTTTCCGCTTTATAAGGAAGAGATCGTTTCTGTGACTTTTGAGTTCCATTTTTACCGAAATGGACAATTGGTACACACGGATTTGATCAAAGTAGGTGGTGCGAGTTCCCGCGAAAAGGTGTTGAAAAAACTGCGCAAATTGGTTGAAAAACGCGCGTATAAAAAGTGGAGGTAAGCCACCTACAAACTTTTCAGCAATTCGCGAATTTCCGCGTCATCTTGTGTTTCCAGGTAAAATTCTAGATCCGATTTGGCCAACAAATTGTTGCCTGTACGCATGAAACACATCCCGCGTAATTTGTAGATCTCCGGATCCAATTTGTTATACGGCGCCGCTTCGTTTAAAACCGCGATTGCCAGATCCCAGTGTTCCTTCGCCATTAACTGCCGGGCTCGGACGATCAGTTCGTGGTATGCTTCGACACGCTGCTTTTTTGCTTCTCGTATACGCTCGAATGTAGCAATGGCTTCTGCATCTTGTGCCGTTATTGGCAGGTAATCCAAGGCTTCCACCAGCGCGTCAAGGCGCGCAGGATACTCCGTACAATTACTTTTTAGCTCGCGCAGATTTTCTGGATCGGAACTTGGCCAGTATGCAGCTACCAACACCTCAGGTTGTGTTTTCAGCAAGCGAAAGATCTGTTTTTCCGTTCCGTCTGTAGCTAAAAAGAAGGTTCCAGGTTCTAGTTCTTGCAGCGTTTTCACGGCGCGTAATTGAGTGTGACCTCCACTAACCAGAAGGTGTCACCTTTTTGGATGACTGTTATGTGTTCAATCTTTTTATTAGCCACCGGTGAATAGATCTTGAACACCTTGAAATCCGGTGAAATATCGCCGCAATTGTTCTGCCACAAACTCCACTGAGGAATGGAGGGCAAGTCGTAGGTATTCGCCGCGTAGAACTCAGCCTGCTTGCCACAGGAATCGTAAAATCGTTTCAGATCTTTTCCGTATTTTTTCCAGAATTGTGTTCGTGTCAGCGTTTTTTGCTGTTTGCCATCCACAACGATCGTTGCAGCCAGACTCGATTTTACAGTTTCAAAACCTGCATGGAAGCGGTTTCGCAAGAGCGCATGACTGAAGGGAATGAACAGCATGCCGCTTGTGGTTGAGAGGGTTACGCCTTCCACATTCGTTGCTGATTTCGCGGATGTAGCGGCACTCAGATCCAGATCCCAAAACGCGATCGTGCTATCCAGTTCTGCCAATTCCTGACCCAGTGTATCGAGTAGAACCGTTTTTCCGCCTTTCCAGTAAAAGTGTTCGCAATCTTCTTCAAAACAGGTTTTAATTGCACCTTTCAGTCCGAAAGTAAAGCCGTTCACCAAGGGTAACAAATCATTATATTGCGCTGGCACCAATACCTGGCCCGTTCCGGAATAGATCCCGACATTTCCTAAGCTATCGCGAAAACGAATACTTCCATTGTTCTCACAGTCATACCAATTGTCGAAGAAATAGATTCCCTCGCGGGTGCTTCCATTTCGGAAGCGGTACACGGCCTGTTTGGGAGTGATAAACGCGGCCACGTCTTTGAAACGCAAAGCCGGCATGGCGAAAAAGGTATCGGCAGCGATCACTTCTTTCCCCAAGTCGTCTACGTACGAGAACACGTTATTTTCCTCATCAATCGTCTTTCGCTGAAGAATAGATTGAGCGATACCCGTAGTGGCGCAAAGCAGCACCAAAACTAAACTAAGCCATGATCTCATCCAACGCATCGATAAAGCGTTCAACAGCTACAGCGATCACAGCCTCGGTATGTGCTTGTGAGATGAATCCAACTTCGTATCCGCTTGGACCCATGTAAACGCCACGATTCAGCAAGGCTTTGTGCAGAGCATTGAAACCGCTCATATCCGGATTGATCTCCTCGGATTTGCGGATGCGTTTGCTGTTGTCGAATGAGATCCAGAAGATTGAACCCACGGTCACCAATTCAAAGGCATATCCTTTCTCAGCAGCGTGTTTGTTGATCGGATCTATGAAAAGCGCCGTTCTGCGCTCCTGATCTTGATAGAATCCAGGTTTCAACAGTTCAGTCAGCATCGCAATGCCAGCAGCCATCGCCACCGGGTTTCCACTGAGCGTTCCTGCTTGGTAAACCGGTCCGTCTGGAGCCACACACGACATGATTTCCTTGGAAGCACCGTAGCATCCTACCGGCAAACCACCACCGATGATCTTACCGTAAGAAACGATGTCTGGTTTGATATCGTAATATCCGGAAGCACCTTCAAATCCTACACGAAATCCACTGATGACTTCATCAAAGAACAATAACGCACCATATTTTGACGTGATCTCACGCAATTTCAGCAAGAAATGTTTCTCCTGAAGGAGCAATCCGTTATTTGCTGGGATCGGTTCAATGATCACACAAGCGATATCGTTGCCATATTCCGCGAAACAAGCCTCCAAAGCGGCTTCATCGTTCAAAGGCAAGACGAGCGTTTCATTGGCAAAGGCTTCCGGAACACCCGCGCTGGATGATTGCCCGAAAGTGACCAATCCACTTCCTGCTTTCACCAACAAAGCATCGATGTGTCCGTGGTAACATCCTTCAAATTTCACGATCTTATTTCTACCAGTATATCCACGAGCTACGCGGATCGCAGACATAACAGCTTCTGTACCGGAACTTGTGAAGCGGATCTTCTCCACAAAACGGTTGTTCTCAATGATCAAGGCAGCTAATTCGTTCTCCAAGCGGGTTGGAGCACCAAAGCTACTTCCGTTTGCCATGGCTTCCATCACGTGCTTGAACACCGAAGGATGATTGTGACCGAGGATCAAGGGACCCCAACTGGCGCAGAAATCGATGAATTCATTGTTGTCTTCGTCCCAGATCATTGCTCCATCTCCTTTTTTGATGAAAAGAGGTGTTCCTTGAACGGATTTAAACGCGCGCACAGGCGAATTAACTCCTCCGGGAAAGTAAGTTTTGGCAGTTTCGTAAAGTGCTTGTGACGTAGATCGATCGATGTTTGGGGGTGTTGCCATGTTTAATACGTTTGATATCCTACAAAGGTAGCGGAAACTTTGACCTTGTCTTAGCGAACGAGTCAAAATTTTTTTAGTTTTACTAAATGACTCTCTCAACGATCGAAACGGCTTTGAAACGCGCCTGGGATGAGCGTCGTAGCGATATGCGCGGGGCTTTTCATCAAGCCAACAACTGGCTGGAAGTTTGTGAATCTAATGGTTGGGATCAGTTGGCAGCAGATTGCCACAAGATCTTGGGGTACTGCTATTGGCGCTTTTCTGATTTTACACTTTCTCTGGAGCATTCGTTGCAGGCATTGACTTATTATCAAGCACAGCAAGATCTGCGCGGCGAGGCCGACACACTGAATAGTTTGGGAGCAGTTTACATGTTCAACAAAGAACATCAAAAACGATTGGAGTGCAACCTGAAATGTTTGGAGATCCGCATGCAATTGGGAGATGCAGACGACATATCCGGGTCCATGAACAACATTGGTGAAACGTACTTGGAAATGGGTGATCTGGCGGCCGCTGAGAAGTGGTTTCAAGATTGCATAGAGTTTCCCGGGTCTACTGAAGATTCACAAGCGTGGGCCTTCCATAATTTGGGTAAATTGTATTTTCTGCAGCAAGATTTTTCCCGTTCCGAATCGCATTTCATCGAAAGCTTGCGCTTGTCTTTAGACATAGCGTATCATGTGTTGACCACCGAGTCGTATATCGAGATCAGCAAGTTGTATTTCCACGTGGCATATTTGGATTCCGCCTGGGAATTTGGCACCAAAGCACTCGAATTAGCCGAACAGACCGGAGCTCGAGAAGAGCAAAAGAATGCGCACCTCTTGTTGTCTGAGATCAAGGAGCAACTCGGAGATACGAACGGGGCATTTGTGCATTACCGGAAATTTCATCAACTTTTTGCTGAGATTCATAACGATACGAACGTCCAGCGTTTAAAGGATATCGAGTTTCAATACCAACTGGAGAACATTCGAAAAGAAGCAGAAATTGAACGCTTAAAAACGGTAGAGCTCAAAGCGGCTTACGACCAAATTGAAGCTCAGAAAGGATTGTTGGAACAGCGAAATAAGGAGGTCTTAGAGAGTATCCGCTATGCGCAGCGCATCCAAACAGCTGTGTTGAAAGAGGAAGACTACAAACAAACACACTTGCCGGAACACTTCATTTATTTCAAACCGAAAGATATCGTTTCCGGGGATTTTTACTGGGCAAAGGAAAAAGAAGGTGCGCTTTATTTGGCGGCGGCAGATTGTACCGGACACGGTGTTCCTGGTGGATTTCTGACGATGTTGGGTATTTCCTTCCTCAACGAGATCATCAGTAAAGAAACCATGCTAACTCCGGCGCAGGTTCTCAACGAATTGCGCAGCAAATTCATCAGCGAATTGCAATTGCACGACGCTTCTAACGACGGAATGGATATCACCTTGATCCGTTTGGAATACGATGAAACACGCAACCGCAAAAAGTTGATGTGGGCGGGAGCATACAATCCTCTGTGGATAGTTAAAAAGACAGGTGATTTGGAAGTCTTGTCGCTGTCGAATTCAAGTTCGAAACTGCAGTTGTTGGAGGTAAAACCCGATAAGCAACCCATTGGGAAAAGTGATTTTCAAAAATATTTTACCGATCATTCCTTAACACTAGACTCGGGCGACCTCTTGTATCTGTTCTCTGACGGATTTCAAGATCAGTTCGGTGGCATGCATGGAAAAAAACTGAAGCGCGCAGGATTCAAAGATCTGGTGCTCCAAATTGCCAATTTCCCGCTGGAAAAGCAGCTGTCCGAATTGGATGCATTCTTCGAACAATGGAAGGGAGGATTTGAACAAGTAGATGACGTGTGCGTTATTGGTATTCAAGTGTAAGGAAACAGGCAAAGTCGTGCAGTCATGCACAAAAAGTTACCACGGGAATGGCTATATTTGAAACGAATTAGTTGAAAAAATCACAAATACCATAAGTATTTCACCATGAAGTATGAGAATTCCTTGGCGTTTGCCCAAGACATGGACCAGCAGGACACCCTGAGATCTTACCGTGAACGCTTTTTGTTCCCGACATTTACTAAAAATCCTGTGAGATATTTCACAGGAAACTCCCTGGGATTGCAGCCGAAGAGTTTGCGCGATAAACTTCAAACGGAATTAGATGATTGGGCGAAATGGGGGGTAGAAGGGCACTTCCATGGAACAAACCCTTGGTTCAAGTACCACGAGTTCTTAACCGAACCGGCAGCGCGCATCGTTGGGGCAAAACCAATCGAAGTGGTGATCACACATTCCCTGACAACGAATTTGCATTTGTTGATGGTTTCGTTTTACCAACCAAGAGGCTTCCGTACCAAGATCTTGTGTGAAGCAAAGGCTTTTCCAAGCGACCTTTATGCGCTTGAATCTCAAGTGCGTTTTCACGGAATGGATCCCGATACGGATTTGGTGGCAATGAGTCCGCGTGAAGGTGAACACACGTTGCGAAACGAAGACATTTTGGCAAAGATCGCTGAGCTGGGAGATACTTTGGCGCTGGTGATGTTTGGTGGGGTGAATTACTACACCGGACAAGTGTTGGATATGGAGGCGATCACAAAAGCAGGACATGCAGTGGGTGCCATGGTAGGTTTTGACTTGGCGCATGCAGCTGGAAATATTCCGATGAAATTGCACGATTGGGATGTTGACTTTGCTGCGTGGTGTACGTACAAATATCTGAATTCAAGTCCGGGTGGAGTTTCTGGAATGTTTGTACATGAACGTCATGCCAATAAACCGGAGCTTCCGCGCTTTGCAGGTTGGTGGGGTTACGATAAATCCACCCGTTTTCAAATGGAACCGGGATTCAAACCGATGCCGGGCGCTGAAGGATGGCAATTGAGCAATGCTCCTGTGTTAGGCATGGCCGCACATTGGGCGTCTTTGGAAATTTTTGATGAAGTAGGCATGGACCGTTTGCGCGAAAAAAGCACAGTGCTTACCGGATATTTGGAGTTTTTACTGGATGAATTGAGTGCTGAATTTGGAGCGCGTTGTAGTTTTGAGATCATCACACCACGCGATCAGAAACACCGAGGAGCACAGCTTTCCATCTTGGTTCACGGAAAAGGAAAAGAATTATTTGATTATATCAGCGATAAGGGTGTGGTGGCAGATTGGCGCGAACCAAATGTGATCCGCGTGGCACCGGCGCCATTGTACAATTCCTACGAGGATGTGTATTATTTGGCGGCCTATATCCGCGAATATTTAGAGAAAAATTAAGCAGAACGAATTTTACAGGGTATGAAGAATATTGCAGTTGTTGGAGCAGGATTGGTGGGCAGTTTGCAAGCGATCTTATTAGCAAAGAAAGGATACAATGTGTCGGTTTATGAACGCCGTCCGGATCTACGAAAAGCAAAATTGATCAGCGGTAAGTCGATCAACCTGGCCCTTTCCGATCGCGGATGGAAAGCCTTGGAATTGGCCGGAATTGCACAAGATATCCACGAAATCGCAATTCCGATGTACAAGCGCTGTATGCATGCCCTGGATGGAACACTCACCTATCAACCTTATGGAAAAGAGGGCCAAGCGATCTACTCCGTTTCTCGCGGTGGATTGAACCAAAAGCTGATGAATTTGGCGGATAATTATCCGAATATCCAATACTTTTTCAATCGCAAATGTCAGGATGTGGACCTGGCGAAGAATGAATTGCACTTTCACAATACGGAAAGCAACGTGGATGAGGTGGTGACCTTTGAAAAGTGTTTTGCGGCAGATGGTGCCTATTCAGCCGTACGAATCCGTATGCAGAAATCGGCGATCTTCGATTTTTCGCAGAAATATTTGGACCACGCCTATAAAGAATTGGTGATTCCGGCCAACGAAGATGGAACACATAAATTGGATAAAAATTGTTTGCACATCTGGCCACGAGGCGAATTCATGATGATCGCATTGGCGAATTTGGATGGAAGCTTTACCTGCACCTTGTTTTTCCCAATGAAGGGCGATAAGTCGTTCGAAGCATTGAAGACCAAAGAAGATGTGGCTAGTTTCTTTGATAAGACATTCCCGGATGCGGTTCCGTTGATGCCAACTTTGTTGGATGATTACTTCGAAAACCCAACATCGCTCTTGATGATGGTGCGCTCCCAGCCGTGGAACTACAAAGAAGATGTGGTCTTGATCGGTGACGCAGCCCACGCGATCGTTCCGTTCTACGGACAAGGAATGAACTGTGGCTTTGAAGATTGTACGGTATTCAGTGAAATGCACGACGCAGCAAACGGAAATTGGGATGGCCTCTTTGATGCCTACTCGGAAGAACGCGTACCTGAAGGAAATGCGATCCTGGATCTGGCGTTGGATAATTACATCGAGATGCGCGACCTGACAGCTGATCCAAATTTCTTGTTACGCAAGAAGATCGAAGCGAAATTTGCGGAACTCTATCCAAACAAGTGGATGCCGTTGTATTCGCAAGTGACGTTCAGCCATACGAAATACAGTGAAGCTTACCGCAATGGAAAGGCACAAGACAGGATCATGGAAGAGATCATGGCTATCGACAACATTCACGAGCGTTGGAATGAACCATTCGTTATGGATAAGTTGTTGGCGTTGGTTTCGTAACCTTTTCCGGAATTCCGGATATTTACACAAACATTCGTTTAGTATGAAAAAAGCATTCGGTTTATTCGTGATACTTTTTGCGGTGGCTTTGTCGACTTTTGCACAGAAGTCGGGAAAATACGGCAAGCGACGTAGTGATTTTTTTGGAGGTGCGGAAGACTATCGCGACATCACCAAGAACGGGCTGCAGATCTCTTTTGGTCCGAATTATACCTTTGCGTCTAAATCGTTCACCTATGCCGGCATTGACGCAGATATGGGAAACAGACCGTATGAAGCAACAGTAGATCCAGCTGGTCGTTTAGGCGGTTTTATTGATGTGGGTATGGCGCATTACCGCTTGAAAAACTCCAAAGTACTGGCGGGTATTTACAAGATGCGCAAGGATAATAAACCGATCAAGATCATTGGCGGCAACTTGTTCCATCGCTTTGATTGGGGATTGGGATTTGATTACATCGGTGGAGTAGAAAACACGAAGATCCACTATCCGGTTTTCAATGTGGACGCTGAAGAAACGGGAAAATTCTACAACGGTTATTTGTACGGAAGAATCACAGCTGATCGATTCACCCAGTTGAATGACAAGTGGCATTTGGAAACAGGATTGGGCCTAAATTTCAATTACAACATCTTGTCTGCTGCGAAACAAGCGTATATGCAACCAAGTGCACCGCAGTATTACCAAAAGAACTTCCTGGCTCAATTACACGGCCATCTTGGATTCAATTACCGCATTCGTCGCGGTGACTATTTGGTGTTTGGTTTCTACATGCCCGTTTTGGGAGCTTACGAATGGAACAAAGCCAAACCAACGATCCAGTGGTATTCGAATACCGGCGAGGAAAATAAGAAAGACCGTACACAAACACAATACTATCCGGCGCATTTCCAGATCAAGTGGATCCATCATTTCACGAAAAAATCGAATGGATGTAACACCGGAAGTCCGGAAGACCGCAAGCGCAACGAGGAATACATGCAAGGACGATAAGTCTTTAGCAATCTCAAACAGGCACAAAATCACAATCATGAATCGGATCTATTTTCTCAGCACCTGCGATACGTGTAAGCGTATCATGAAAACATTGTCTTTACCGGACACGATGGAACGCGTTGATATCAAGCAGCAGAACATTGATGCGGAAACCTTGGATTGGATCCGCGACCGTGTAGGTAGTTACGAAGATTTGTTTTCAAAAAAGGCGCAGAAATTTCGAGGTCTGGGCTTGCATGAACAAACTTTGTCGGAGTTGGATTACCGCAAATGGATCTTGGAGGAGTACACCTTTCTAAAACGACCTTTCATTTTACATCAGGATCGTGTATTCATTGGAAATAGTCCGAAAGTGGTAGCAGAAGCGACTGCTTACTTCGCAGCGTTGTAGTCTCTAGAAGAAACGCATACGGCTGTTTAGTATAGACTTGCGGTATTCATCTATGCGCTCATCGTGATTGCGTTGTTGTAATTTTCGCAAGAATTTCATGGTTCCTTTGCCCATCTTATAGTCGAGCTCATCGCTATATATCGGAGTGACAGTCAAAAAATGGATCAATTTCCCATCGGTTTTTACGGGCTCCAATTCACTTGCTAGAAAGATCGGATCTATGAAGATGAAGTGATCCTGTTTCATCGTTTCGGAAATAGGAGCAGGTGGATTAGCACTCGGAATAGTGTGTCCGGGACCAAACCATGTTTCTTTAGAGCGCACGAAATTTTCCAATTTGTGCAACCAATGGTACACCCAGTTGAAGTTTGGATTTTCCAGATCTTCTAAGTCCCAATACGAGGGCAGCACAAAACAGATCTCATTGTGTTCGCGTCCTTTCCATTTTTCAGAAACAGGCATCGTGTAGTCGGATAAGTTGGCTGTACAAACAACGGTGATCGGAACATTTCGCTCTAGGTACATTTGCACCAATTGCTGCTCCGGATGCAAAGGATTCGCCATTTGATGCACGCGATGCGCACCGAATCTTTTCTCCAACTGTTCTTTCCAACTCATGGTGCAAAGATACAGCTTACTTTTTGATACCGGCTTAGCTAAACAAGTGTGTTCCGTGCAAAGCGCCAATAAAAAATGAAATCACGGAAAGGAGAACTCCCAGAATTGCTAATCCGTTTTTTTGAATAGCCGGATAAATAGCGATCAGAAACGCAACGATTGCGGCTACAAAGACGTACATACCGTATAAGACTTTTGCTTCGTACTGGGCAAAAAGTGTTTGGTATTCCGGTGAACTGTAGACATCGATGTTGCTATTCATAAAAAATTCGGTTTCCATCTGCATCATGCGCATTTCAGCAGATTCGGATGCCGGCACGACGACAAATTGCAAATACAAGGTGGTTGCAAATACCAGGAGCGATAGGACGAATCCAACTAGAGCAAATCTTTTCATGTGAATAATTTTGGGAAATATACAATAAAACCTTGAATATGAACTAATTCAGTAATTGTTGTAATGCCTCCCAAACAGTTCTGTCGGAAACCATACAACCCTGTTCTATGAAGGAGTGTATGGCCAATTCGCGTGTGGAATCGTAGTTTTTACGGCTTTTAAAGAATTCCAAAAATTCCAATGAATCACTCAATGCTGCTTGGATGCTGGTAACTGTAGAAAGGTCTGCACGTGTTGTGTCTTTCGATTTTACGAGGATCAATTCTTGTTGCTCGCTTCCCAAATGAATAACAGCAAAACTATCTGAACTGCGGAATTCCAGGTATTGAAGGTTTTCATACACCCGTTGCAACACAACATCCGAAAAGAGTTCCACTAATTCAACGGCTTTTACCGGATCCTCCCGATTGATTTTTTCCCAGAGAGGACCATCAATGCCATGGATGATCAAAAAGGCTTTCAAATCCTCTTCGAAATGGGAAAGTTCCTCAGTGCTCAAGATGCGGTATTTCATACCACAAAGTTAGGCAGTTGGATCAATGATAGGTGTAATCGAAGCGATATTTCGATTTTTTGCCAAATTGATAGGTCTCCAATAAATGTTTTTCATTGAAAGTACAGGTACTGATCGTTTTCCGCTGGCCTTTTTTATCATAGCTTCTGTGGGCTGTTTGATTGCCAAATTCATCCAAAACGTATTCATGGTGAAATTGAAGTTTGCCTTTTTTGGAGTAGAGCTTTATTTCTTCTACCTGTCCGCGGATTAAATAGGAATGTACCAGGATGGAGTCATGTTCATAGCTTTTGTAACCCATATATGTAGAATCCGCCTGAAACAGCATTTCCGTCAGTTTTACTTTTCCGTTCTCGATCGTTCGGGTGAATTTGGAATACGAACCATCTGCGTTTTCTTGTTCAAAATGACATTGACTGTTTGTGGTTTCCAATTTGGTATCTACGATACTTCCTTTCTCATTGCATGCGTAATTCCAAAGTTGTTTGACTTCTCCGTCCACCAAAAACGCACTTTTTGATAATTGGTGAAGCAGTGTGTCATAGGTGTTTTCGAGGCGATAGACGTGCGTTTTTCTGCCGTAAACAATTCGTTCTGTTGAGGCGCGTAGTTTTTTTTGGTAGTAGGTATAAGTGGTGGTCTGTGTCGGCTTGTCATTTTCGAACTGTTCCTTGCATTTGAGGCGACCCTGTTCGTCGTAGGTGTATTTCGTGAGGAAGGTGTTATGCTTTTCCTTGGTGAATACCTGGATCAACAGGCTGTCCTGATAGGCGTATTTTTTGGAGTAATTTTGTCCCGTTACTTCCATCAGCGAGCCCGATCTGTCGTACTTTTTCGTGTATTTCAACTGCTCTTTGCCATTATTTTCAACGTGTATGGACGACATGGAAGCAACGTTTGAACCCTTGAAGTGATTTTTCTTAGAAACGTAGAAGGTCAAATAGGATCGTTCCAGTTCAATCTCGTCATAATAGCGCAATTGATTTAGCTTGCTTCTTTCTTTGTTTGATAATTGCGCAAACGCCATCATTGGCAGGCAGGTAAAGAGTAGAAAAAGTTTCATGAAAGTAGTTTAGCTGTTGTTTATAAGCCTACAATGTCAATTCGTTACAAAAGAACGCGTTTTTTAGCAAACTTAAAACCGGTGAAGTTGTTTAAATCAATTCAGTTAACTTTGTTGTATGCAGAAAAAAGGGTTGGCCATTTTGGGGGCTACAGGATCTATCGGAACACAGGCGTTGGAGGTATATGAATCTTATCCGGATCATTTCGACCTACAGGTAATCACCGCGCAGTCGAATGCCGATCTGTTGATCCAGCAAGCGTTGAAGTATCAGCCCAATGCGGTGGTGATCGGCGATGAATCGAAATACAATGCGGTCAAAGAAGCCTTGTGGTCATCCGATATTCATGTGTATGCTGGAGAGGAGGCCTTGTCTCAGGTTGTCGAGTTCAGCGAAGTGGATATCGTCTTAACCGCATTGGTAGGTTACGCCGGACTGAAACCGACCATGGCAGCAATTCAAGCTGGAAAGAATATCGCTCTTGCTAACAAAGAAACGCTGGTAGTAGCCGGTGAATTGATCACAACGTTAGCTCGGGAAAAAGGGGTGAATATCTATCCGGTTGACTCTGAACATTCGGCAATATTCCAATGTTTACCCGGCGAATTTGAAAATCCGATCGAAAAGATCTATCTGACTGCTTCCGGCGGGCCATTTCGCGGCTGGAAAACCGAAGCCTTGCAAACAGTGACCAAAGCTCAAGCATTGAAACATCCGAATTGGTCGATGGGCGCGAAGATCACCATTGATTCTGCGACATTGATGAATAAAGGTTTGGAGGTGATCGAAGCGAAATGGTTGTTTGGCTTAAAGAACGAACAGATCGATGTGATCGTTCATCCCCAATCGATCATCCACTCGCTGGTTCAATTCCAAGACGGAAGTATGAAAGCACAAATGGGATTACCGGATATGAAATTGCCTATCCAGTATGCCTTGACCTATCCAAAACGATTCCCAACCAATTTCCCGAGATTCAATTTCATGGATTACCCGCAGCTGACTTTTGAGCAGCCGGACCGTCAGACATTCCGCAACTTGGATTTAGCTTATCAGGCCTTGGAATTGGGTGGAACTGCAGCTTGTGCTTTAAATGCGGCTAATGAGGTAACCGTACAATTGTTCCTCGAGGATAAGATCGCTTTTCTGGACATTGCCCGCATCAACGAGCTGGTGATGAATTCCGTAGATTTTGTTGCGCACCCACAATACGAAGATTACGTGGCTGTGGATACTCAGGCGCGACAAGCGGCATTAAAAGGTTTGAAATAGAAGCAAGTACAAGGCCACATACCGAACTGCTTTTCCAAGAGTCATTAAAGTGAGCGTTGGAACTATCGGAGTTCTGTAAAATCCCAGTACGACCATTAATGGATCGCCGACAAATGGCAACCAAGCCAGCAGGGCCGTCCATACGCCGAAGCGAGAAACGAGTTTTTCAGCCCTAAGATGTGATCGTTTGGAAAGTTTTCTACCCCATTTTCCAAGAAGATAATTGGTGCTTCCTCCGAGCGAGTTTCCTAAAGTTGCCACAAAAAGGATGAGCGTTACCCGATCGTCGGATTGTAGGACGTAAGCCAGCGCCGCTTCGGAAGGAAATGGCAACAAAGTGGACGAGACAAAACAGGTTCCAAACAAGCCCCACAATTCCATACCGATTTCCATAGTGTACAAAAATAAAAATGGGGGCCGAAACCCCCATCTTACTCGTGTTTGATCACGATTATTTTTTAACGATGCGTTTTGTAACCACCTCGTTTCCTACTTTCAATGTAGCATTGTAAACACCAGCTTCAAATGCAGCACCATCGATAGCGATTGTTTGTGCACCAGCGTTCATTTGTGTTGCAGCAACTGTAGCTACTACGCGTCCAGCCAAATCTGTAACTACTACAGAAACTTCAGCTGTATTCTTCAAGTTGAAAGAAATTGCAGTTGTACCTGTGAATGGGTTTGGAGCCACATTCAATTCGTTTACTGCTGAAATCTCATTGATTCCTGTGTAATCTGTGAAATCCAAACGAACAACAGGACATTCTACTACGTTTCCGTAGATCTCATTTTCGATCAAACCTACAACATCCTGTCCATCCAATCCGATTGTGTAACCAGCAGGAACGAATCCAGAGAATGCGATCGGAACTTCAGCTTGATCGTACATAGCTGCCATTACTAGGTATACATCGCCAGCAGTCAATGGAAGTGGAGAATCGAAGTAACATTTCACGATTTTCGCGAAATCTCCTGTTTTGATCTCGTAATCTTCTGTTTGACCGTAGTATTCCCAGTCAGTACCGTTGAACACATAGATCACCCCGTAGATAGAACGTCCGATGTAGTCACCTTGGTCTGCTGTATTCACTCCGGCAATACCGATTTGGATAGCACCAACTGACTCATCATTGAAGATCTCCATGATGGTTCCGATTGCCGGGTCACCTGTTTGTGTAGCCCATCCAAAGAATCCTCCTGAGATAGAAGCAGCATTTGTAAACGCATCACATCCCATTACTTTATCCGTTACTTGGAAAGGAACTGTTTTTGTATCGTTTGCCGTTTGATCCAATGTGTTGTTAGAAGACAAGGCGTACGAGAAGTTGTACGTTCCAACTGTAGAAGGAATCGTGTATGTCGCATCTGTTGCGATTGAATCAACACCGAATCCTGCGATTGTTACTGGAGTTGCGTTAGAAGACGTGAAAGCACCTTGTGTAACAGTCAATGTTACATCTTGAGAAGCATCACCGATGTTTTTCACCTTTCCAGTGAAAGAAGTGATTCCTTCTGGTGTTCCAGCCTGGCTAACTGGGAAACGGGTGTAAGAGATCTCTTGAACACCAGTAAAGTTGAACGCTTGGTACATATCCAAATCGTTTGCGTATCCCTCAACGAATTTCACGTTATCTACGAACCATCCGTACATGATTCCGTCTGTTGCACCAGCGCTAGGCCAGTAAACACGGAAACGGAACTTCAAGTTTGTCAATGGAGCCCCACCGAAAGCTTGAGATACGTTGTAACTACGGTTTGTTGGGTTTGGATATGCAGAACCACCAGAAGAGGTCAAAGCACCCATATCGTCATTGTTTCCGATTTCTACCCAAGTTGTTCCACCATCGATAGAAGCTTCAACAGCTTGCTTTTCTGTAAACAAAGCACCGTATTGTTGGAATTGGAACAACACGTTTCCGGTAGCAGAAAGATCAAAAATGGAATCGTACGTCAAAATGAATTGCATTCCTGTCAAGGCCGTTGAAGGCGGGTTCGGGTTACCGTTTTCTACCCCAGCGTAACCACCACCACCAGTAAAGTTACCTGTGTTTGATGAGAAAAGCCATGTGGTGATTTGGTTCGGCGCTGTTGCCAACTGCCAACCAATGTCTGCTCCCGGTGCTCCAGGACCAACCTGAGAGATCACCCAGTTGTTTGCAGATGAAAAGTTGTTTGACCACAAAACGTCTCCAGGAGCTTTTTCTGGCGACTCAGCTGGTGAAACAGGCATCTTACTTTCTGTGTACAAAGCAGTGTTCTGCTTCATTTGTTTTTGTGGCAAGTTTTTGTTGACCTGTGCAAAAGCACCTGAGAAGATCAACAGACCCGACAATAATGTAATGTGTTTTTTCATAAACGTCTTATTTGCTGTTAAATGTATAAAGATTCGCGCTGAATAGCGGCAAAAAATGATTAAACGGTATTAAATTTCGAATGAACGGTAGTTACTATCCTTCAAAAACGGCAATTTTTCACGCACTTCGTTCAATTCTCTTTTATTTAGCACAATGGTTTCGATGCATTCGTGACCCGGCTTTGGTGCTGCGAGAATTTCTCCCAAGGCATTTACAACCACGCTGTCTCCGGAATAATTCAAATCGTTTCCGTCAACTCCCACGCGATTTACGCCCACTACCACGCATTGATTTTCGATGGCGCGGGCTACTAACAATGATTTCCAATGCAAGGCGCGTCGTTCCGGCCAGTTTGCAACGTAGAGCAAGAGATCGTAGCGGGCTTCTCCGTCTACCAATCCATTTCGTACGTTTTCCGGAAAGCGCAGATCATAACAGATCTGTAAATTGATATTCCAGTTCTTCCACGTTACGATCACTTCCTGATCTCCAGCTGAAAACACGCGGTCTTCGCCAGCCATTCCAAAGCGTTTACGCTTATCGTACGTGGTGATCGAACCGTCTGGCGTCACCCAAACACCGCGGTTGTAAAAACAATCCTTCTCTGAAATGATCAACGAGGTGTAAACTGCAGCTTGGTATTTTTTTGACAGGGATTTCAAAAATTCCAGCCCCGTACTGTTTTCCATTGTTTCAGCCAAGACTTGCGGTTCCATCGTGAAGCTGGTGTGAAACATTTCAGGAAGCACGATGAGGTCGGTGGTCAGATCAGTAGGAAGCAGACGGGTGTAATTTTCCAAATTCGCCTGCTTATCCTCCCACTTTTGGTTCGCTTGTACGAGCGTAACGCGCAACAGATCTTCTGATTTCATGATAGGGAATTAAATATTTCGCAATCGCTCTGCCGCTTGTTCAAGGGTTTCATCGGTTTTCGCGAAACAGAAGCGAATGGTTTTGTAGTCCTGATGGGTATCGTAGAACACAGAAAGCGGGATTGCTGCAACACCAACGTCTTTCACTAACCATTCACAAAATGCGACATCGCGGTCTGCGGAAATGGAATCGTATCGGGCTGTTTGAAAGTAGGTTCCTTCGCAGGGCAACAATTCGAATTTACTTCCGGTCAATAACTGAGCAAAACGGTCGCGTTTGTCTTGGTAGAACTTCCCCAAAGTCTGAACATCGATCAGTGGAATGTAGTCGGCCAGTGTTTTTTGCGCAATGCTATTCACGGAAAATACCAGAAACTGATGTACTTTTTTGATTTCGCGCATCAGGTACTCGGGAGCAACCAGATAACCGACCTTCCAACCGGTGATATGAAAGGTTTTACCAAAGGAAGAAACCACTACCGAACGGCTTTGTAACAATTCGTTTTGATGTGCGGAAAGATGTGACGATTCGAACGTAATGTATTCGTAAACTTCATCGGAGAGTAAGAACAAATTAGGATGATCTTCCATCAATTGGATCAAAGCATCAAAATCTTCCTGGGTCCAAACACGTCCCGACGGATTGTGCGGATTGTTGACGATCAAGAGTTTTGTTTTCTGAGAGATCACCTCACGCAGTCCACGCCAATCGATCGTAAAATCGGGCATCATACTCACGTGAACGCTTCTGCCACCGGCTAAAACCACGGCAGGATCGTAACAATCGTAGGCAGGATCCAAGATCACCACTTCGTCGCCGTTCTGCACCAAGGCCTGAATGGTCGTATAGATAGCTTGCGTAGCACCCGCCGTTACCAAGATTTCCGTCGACGGGTCAACATTTCGCTTGTAATTAGTTGCGATCAGTTCCGCGATCTGCTCTAGTAAAACCGGTAATCCGGCCATGGGCGCGTATTGATGCATGTTTGCGCGACTGTTCTTGGCGAGTAATTCTTCCAATTGAGGATCTACCGGAAAATTCGGAAAACCTTGAGAGAGATTGATCGCCCCATGATCCAGGGCCATTTTAGACATCGTTGTAAATATGGTTGTGCCAACCTTTGGAAGTTTTGTTTGCATGGTCTACTTTTGGAACTCAGGCCAAATTAACAGTTTGGAGCGACCAAAAGTTGTGTGGCCGAACTATTTCTTAACATTCAATTATGAACAGATTCGCTTTTCTACTTATTTCCGGAACCTTTTTATTCACTGCTTCCTGTTCGGAGCCAGACCAGATCTGCGATTGCATCAAAGCCAGCGATGCCGTGAACAAGAAATCTGCAGAAGTGCTTCAAAAAGACCCTACCACTGCCGATGAGACGGAACTGAAAAAGTTGCGCGCCGAGAAGAAAAAGAAGTGTGAACAATTCGAGGATATGTCGGGTCCTGAAATGCTTGAAAGAAAAGAGTCTTGCGCAGAATAGAACAGTGAGAAGTCCGCGGTCTTGTTGCCGGTAAAAGTTCACAACTTTTCGAACACTAAATCGTCAAAGTTGTTGTGCAATGAAGTATATTTGCAACACCAAAATTTTCTGAAAACATGAGTGCATTTTCATCCCGTCACATCGGTCCTAACGCTGCTGAAAAGCAGGCTATGTTAGAAGCGATCGGTGCTGGTTCCATTTCGGAATTGATCGACAAAACGATTCCGGCTCACATCCGTTTGGGTGGTGAGTTAAACATCGATAATGCGATGTCGGAACAAGAGTATTTACAACACATCACCGAACTTGGAAAGCAGAACAAGGTGTTCAAGTCTTTCATCGGGTTGGGTTACAACGAAACGATCGTTCCGAGTGTGATCTTGCGCAATGTTTTGGAGAATCCGGGATGGTACACGGCTTACACGCCTTACCAGGCTGAGATCTCACAAGGTCGTTTGGAGGCTTTGTTGAATTTCCAAACCATGATCTTGGATTTGACAGGAATGGAGATTGCTAACGCGTCTTTGTTGGATGAAGGAACGGCTGCCGCGGAGGCGATGATCATGTTCTGGAATTCCCGTTCCCGCCAAGAGGTGAAGGATGGTGTGAATAAGTTCTTCATTTCAGAGAATGCTTTCCCGCAAACGAAAGAGGTGGTTTTGGGCCGCGCATTGAACCTGGGAATCGAATTGGTTGTAGGTGACGAAAGTACTTTCACGCATGACGGAACGTTCTTCGGGGCTTTGGTGCAATATCCAAATGCTTTTGGGGCGATCACGGATGTGGAAGGATTTATTTCCAGAAATGCCGGTTTGCGTGTTGCTGTTGCAGCTGATATCTTATCCTTGGTTGTGTTGAAATCTCCGGGATCAATGGGAGCAGATGTGGTGTTGGGTTCCTCTCAGCGTTTCGGCGTTCCAATGGGATATGGCGGTCCACACGCGGCTTTCTTCGCTGCTAAAGACGAATACAAACGCAACATGCCGGGCCGTATCATTGGTGTTTCTGTTGACGCAGATAACAACATGGCATTGCGCATGGCCTTGCAAACACGCGAGCAGCACATCAAACGCGATAAAGCCACTTCAAATATTTGTACAGCGCAGGCATTGTTGGCAGTAATGGCATCGATGTACGCTGTTTACCACGGTCCTGCGGGGATGAAAGCAATTGCTGAACATGTAAATGTTTTGGCAACAGCGGCAGCAGCAGGATTGAAAGCGAAAGGAATCCAACTGGGTTCTGATTCCTTCTTTGATACCATTTGGGTGAAAGGAGTGGATACAGCTGCAATTAAAAAAGCAGCAGAAGCGAAAGAAATGAATTTCCGTATCATCAACGACTCGGAGTTATCGATCAGCTTCGGTGAGCCGCATACGATGGCAGATGTTGAAACGATCTTGGAAATTTTCAGTGCTTCTAAGTCTTCGGCTTCAGCTTCTATTTCTGCTGCGCAATTGCGTACGGATTCCGTATTTACGCATCCAACATTCAACAGCCATCATTCTGAATCGAAAATGATGCGTTACTTGAAGCGTTTGGAGAATAAAGACCTTTCCTTGGTGCATTCCATGATCCCGTTGGGTTCTTGTACCATGAAATTGAACGCTGCATCGGAATTGATGCCGATCACCAATCCACAGTTTGCGAACATGCACCCGTTTGCACCGCTTGAGCAAGCTGCCGGATATCACGCCATGTTCCGTCAATTGGAGAAAGATTTGTGTGAGTCTACTGGCTTTGCAGCGATGTCCTTGCAACCAAACTCTGGAGCACAAGGAGAGTATGCTGGTTTGATGGTGATCAAAGCTTATCATGAAAGCCGTGGCGACAAGCAACGCACAAAAATGATCATTCCTTCTTCCGCGCACGGAACCAACCCGGCTTCTGCAGTAATGGCAGGTTTCGAGGTGGTTGTTACCGGATGTGACGAGAATGGAAACATCAATATCGACGAATTGCGTACAGTTGCAGCTCAAATCGGGAACGAATTGGCTGGGTTGATGGTTACCTACCCATCAACACACGGTGTTTACGAAGAAGGCATTCGCGAGATCACGTCGATCATTCACGAGAACGGTGGACAAGTATACATGGATGGTGCAAACATGAACGCACAGGTAGGATTAACAAATCCCGGAAACATTGGAGCGGACGTGTGTCACTTGAACTTACACAAGACCTTCGCGATTCCTCACGGAGGTGGTGGTCCCGGAATGGGGCCGATCGGTGTGGCAGCACACTTAGCGCCATTCTTACCAAGCAATCCATTGGTTGCAGCAGGTGGTTCCAATCCGATCCATGCGGTTTCAGCAGCACCTTACGGAAGTGCATTGATCTTGTTGATCTCATATGGTTACATCAAGATGTTGGGAGCTCAGGGATTGCGCCACTCTACAGAAATGGCGATCTTGAACGCGAACTACATCGCCGCGAAATTGAAAGGTCACTACGACATTCTATATACCGGAAAAAATGGAACAGTTGCTCACGAAATGATCTTGGATTGTCGTGAGTTCAAGAAAACTGCCGACGTAGA
>CAYRVL010000013.1:0-52377 GCA_964427665.1 uncultured Fluviicola sp.
TTTACTCCCCTGCATAAAACGCATCCACTTGCGCTTTGTATTTCTCGAGGATGAACTTGCGTTTGAATTTGAGGGTTGGAGTCAATTCGCCGGTTTCAATACCAAACTCTTTGTCCAGTAGCGCGAACTTCTTGATCTTTTCCCAGGATCCATATTCGGTATTGATCGTATCAACTACTTTTTGAAGACGTGCGATCACTTTTTCATTCGCAGCGATCTCAGCATTTGTCGCTTGGCTTAAGTCCATGCCATGGCGTACCGCCCAATCTTTGATGAATGCAAAGGCCGGAACGATCAATGCTGCCGGGAATTTCTGTCCCTCGCCCAAAACCATGATCTGCTCGATGAAACGCGATTCTTTGAATCGGTTCTCCATAGCCTGAGGAATGATGTATTTTCCTCCGGAAGTTTTAAAGATCTCCTTTTTGCGATCAGTGATCTTCAAGAATCGGTCTTCCACCATTTCGCCGATGTCGCCGGTATGGAACCAACCTTCCTTGTCAATCGTTTCAGCGGTAGCTTCCGGTTTGTTGTAATACCCCAGCATAACATTTGGACCTTTCACTAGAATTTCACCATCGACAGCGATCTTCACCTGTACTTTATCGATCAATGGACCAACCGTTCCAAAACGCACGCCATTGCCATTCAAATGATTAACAGCCACAACTGGAGAAGTTTCCGTTAATCCGTAACCTTCCAAAACCATCACTCCAGCCGCATGGAAAATGCGTGCTAATCTCGGCTGCAATGCTGCAGATCCGGATGCAATAGCGCGTACTTCTCCCCCCAAGGCCTCTTGCCATTTCGAAAAGATCAATTTGCGGGCAATTCCCAAACGGAAACGGTACCACCAACTTTTTCCACTTACATCATAGTCTTCCGCCAGAGCTACGGCCCAAAAGAAAAGTGCGCGTTTGATCCCTTTCAGCTCATCGCCCTTAGCCATGATCTTGTCGAACACCTTTTCCAACAGACGTGGCACAGCAGTAAAGACATGCGGTTTTACTTCTTTGATATTCTCTCCGATCGTGTCAATCGATTCAGCAAAATAAATCGAAGAACCGCAGTACATGTATAAATAATGCAGCATGCGCTCATACACGTGACAAGTCGGCAAGAAGGTCAATACCCGCGAATGTTCGTCTGCTGGAATGACTGGTTTACAGGCCAGCACATTCGATAATAAGTTATTATGTGACAGCATGACTCCTTTCGGATTGCCTGTGGTTCCGGAGGTATAAATGATCGTTGCCAGGTCTTCGTTCCGTACATTCGCTTTCAGTTCCCGGATGGTAGCATCCGTAACCGCTTCAGAGCCTTGTAGGATATCCAAATAGTAAACACATCCATCCAAGTCATCAAACGCGTATATTTCCTGCAGCGACGGAATATCTTGGCGGATACCGGATATTTTGCGATACAGATCTTCCGTACCTACAAAGACAAAACGCACACCGGCATCATTGAAAACATAGCGGTAATCATTTTCTGAGATATTTGGATAGACGGGAACAACAATTGCCCCGATCTGTTGGATCGCAATATCCATTAAATTCCATTCTACCCTGTTTGGCGACACCAAAGCCACGCGTTCACCGCGCCCTACTCCCAATTGCAACAATCCTTTTGACAGGTCGTGTGCTTGTTGCATGAAAGTGGCTGAAGACATAGAGTCCCATTTCCCATTGCGCTTTGTTACGAACATCGCATCATTTGGAAAATTACTCAGTTGGTAGGCAGGTATATCGTAAAGACGTTTCACCTGGTTCATATCATAAGTAAAGGTATCCACAAGGTAAGATTTAAAAATTAAGTTATAAACAGGAAATATTCATCCAAAATAAGCATTTGTTTTTTTAAATGCTAGTTCGACTGCACACCTTCGTACTTTTACACTGTGGGAAAATAGTTTTCTAAACTGCGGTCTGGCGCAAGTTGATCAACTAGTTGGAGAATAATTTTAAGTGTACAATTTGCGCTAGATCGACTGTAGTTTTTGGTTTGAAGAAAGGTTCGTTTGCCGGCGAACCTTTTTTATTTCCCCATTAAGCTGTTTCGTACATCAGTTTACCATTGACATAAACCTTGTTTGCAAAATTTGGTGTAAAAACCGGATTCGGTTTTAATGCGTTTTGCAGGATCACAAACGTTGCCTCTTTGCCCGTTTCCAATGTTCCCAATCGATTTTCTTGAAACGCCGCCATGGCAGCCCACACGGTCATTCCCCGCAAACAATCTTCAAATGAGATCGCTTCTTGAGGCAAGAAACCGCCAATTGGCTCATTGTCTGCATTGGTGCGATACACCGCCGCTTGCATTGTTAAGAAAGGATTGAAATGTTCCACCGGAAAATCGGTTCCCAAAGCCAACATTCCTTTTGCTCGTAACAACGAAGCATAGGCGTAAGCTCCTTTCAAGCGCCCTTTCCCCAAGCGTTTTTCAGCCCAATGACGATCACTCACGGCATGTACTGGTTGCACAGACGGAATCACATCGACTTCACTGAATAGCGCGAAATCAGCAGGATCAACGACCTGTGCATGTTCGATACGCCAGCGATGGTCAGGAATTTTAGTTACATGTGCTTTCATGACATCCAGCACCAAGCGATTGGCTCCATCACCAATGGCATGCACATTCAATTGGTAACCGATCGATCGCGACAAACGCGCCACTTCTTCCAATTCCTCCTTTTTAGTCGTTAACAAACCTACATTCTCGGGATCATCGGCGTAGGGCAATTTGAGGAAGGCACCATGCGAACCAAGCGCGCCATCCCCCATGACTTTGAATGATCTCACGGTTAGTTTTCCTTCTTCCAGAATGCCGTTCTTTTTAGCCCAACGTCTATTTTTTTCTGTTGGAAAAAGCATGACATACGTATTCAGTTTCAATTTTCCGGTGCGATTCATACCGCGCAACAATTGCAGATCCGCATGATCCACTCCAGCTTCATGCACACCGGTAATGCCGTATTGCAACAATTCCTGCTGCACCTCCACGAGTGCTTCGCGAATAGCAGATTTCTTAAAATCAGGTAATTTGGCGGTAACAAGGTTGATCGCATTATCTAACAAGATCCCTGTGCATTTTCCGTCTTTCACCTCGATCTTTCCGCCTTCCACTAGCGTGTTCGGTGTGATTCCTGCCAGTTGCAGTGCTTTTTCGTTTACCAGTGCAGCATGTCCATCAATGCGGTGTAAAACGACCGGTTTGTTTGGAAAGAGACGATTTAACTCGGTATTTTCCGGCATTTCTCCCCCGCTGATCACTGTTTGATCCCAACCGCGACCTACGACGAAGGATAAATTATTCTTCTGATCCCATTTTTCTGTTCGCACCAGGAGGTCCTCCATCGAAGCCGCGCCGAAGAGGTCAACCGACAATTTCATCCTAGCAAAACTCATCATGTGTCCGTGTGCATCCGTAAAACCGGGATAAACGTCCCGTTTTTGCGCGTCGATGTATTCTTCCGCGCTGTACTTGTTCATGATTTGGCGTTCCGGTCCCAATTCCACGATCTTTCCATCGCGGATGGCCATGGCTTCATATTCATGCATGCCCTCGTCCAAAGCATGGATCTTGGCATTGTGAACAATCATATCCACTTGTTGTCCTTTCATACAGGAAGTCAAAAAGAGGATCATTCCAAAAACAGCAATTCCTTTCATGGCTTATTGTTTGTGAAAAACGGTGGCACTTGCCTGAGCAGTTGGCATGATCACCAAATCATTGATCGTTACATGTTTCGGTCTGGTGCATACGTAATAGATGGCATCAGCTATATCAGCAGCTACTAAAGGATCGAAACCGTCGTAAACACTTTTGGCCACGGCTTCATTCCCTTTGAATCGCACAATGGAAAACTCGGTTTCAGCTGCTCCGGGAGCAATATTCGTCACTTTGATCCCATCCTCCACCAAGTCGATACGCATAGCGCGTGACAAAGCATCCACGGCATGTTTGGTGGCACAGTAAACATTTCCACCGGGATACACCTCCTTGCCGGCAATACTTCCCAAGTTGACGATATGTCCACCTTGATTGCGTTGCAACCATGGAATAACCGTTTTCGAGACATACAGCAATCCTTTCACATTGGTATCGATCATGCGTTCCCAATCATCGGTTTCACCCTGTTGGATAGGACCACGACCTACAGCCAAACCAGCATTATTCACCAAAACGGCCACCCGATCGCGGATTTCTTGTGGTACTGTATCGCATGCAGCTTGCACGGCGTTTTCATCCCGGACATCGAAACAAAGAGTTAAGATCTCGTTGTGATCTGTCAACAAATCCGCTTTCAACTGCGCCAAGCGCTCTTCCCGGCGACCGGTTAAGATCAGGTTCCAGCCATTTTCTGCGAACAACTTTGCTGTTGCTTCTCCAAAACCGGAGGTTGCACCCGTGATGATGATGTAATTTTTCATGCCTTCGTGTATTTTTTTCCAATTAATCCCACAATAAACAAACTCAAATAAGCCGGGATCCGATAACGTGCAATCGCTCCCAATACGGGTGTAGTCCAACCGATCAGTAAAAACAATAAAATTGCAAACCAAATACCCAATAACACCAGATCAACGTGGGAGTTCTCCCGCTGCTGTCGAAAACGATACAAACTAAATCCCAACAAAGTAAACAAACCAATGGTTTCAAAAAAATTAAACCATTTCAAATTCCCACCAGGATCCGTTGGCCACGGTCTTATTGCCGCATTGACAAGCGCCTCCGGAATGTTTTTGATCAGTTGGGAGAAAGAATCATTGATGAACGTTGTATGGATGTAGCTCCCGCATTTGTTCGTGGAATAATAGTTGATCCACACTTTTCCGGTATCCGACAACATTACATCTTCGAAGGGATATTCCATTCCCAGACGCATGCGCTTGGCGTGGATCGGTTTGTGCAAGATCACGAACTTGTCATCGATAAACGTGAAGTTTGGGTATTGTTCCGTTTCCACGTAATAGAAGGTACTATCGGCTAAAATATGTAATCCACCGCGCGACACGTTATCAAAATCGAACTGCTTACGCCAAAGAAAATGCACTACCTGATCGCGTTTTTCGGGAAGCAACCAGGCTCCGATCATTCCAATGGTGATCGTAAGTAAGATCGTTTGCCAGGCACGCACCGGGAACCACATTTTCAGCACGAGGTATGGAACAACTGCGATGAGTAACAAAAAGAAGACGTAGGGCTTGAACATGAGCATGAGCAAGGTACCGAGCAACAAACGCCAGATCCGTTGTTTCCATGAAAACGGGCGCAGCAAGGCCGCCACAAAAAGAAATAAGCCACTCATCATCAATGGTTCTTTCAGGATAGAACCTGACCAGAAAGCCACGCTGGGAAACAACAACAATCCAAACCACAACAGTCGATCATTTACGACTACCCAGTTTCGAAGTGCCAAGTACAATTCTCGCGTACAAAGCAATAACACCGCTGCGAAGAACAGCAAATGGAAAAAGACATTTCCGTGGGAAAAGAAATACAACAAACTATTTACCCGCATGACATTCTGCGCATCGTTGATTAAGGCCAGATCGCCGGAAGTCCAATGATCGGTTTTGGATAAATACTCCTGAATCAAAGCATCGTCCTCCAGACCAAATAAAAAGGTAAAATAGTCGGTGATCGAATGGGAAGCAACATTTGCCAGAAGTCCGCTTTCCCACATGAATACATGGATATCACTTGACAAAACCCCGTCCCCGTAATACACAGCATACACGGAAACAAACAGAAAAGCAAAGGCCATTTTTATCCCTAAACCGATAGATAGATCCCATTTATGGAGTCCTTCTGTGCGTTTACGCCAGAAAAACCAAGACACGAGGATCAGCAGGATAAAAAATGTCATGCCCCGAATTTAAGCAGAATTGTAAGGAAATAACGTGGCAACCATCCGTGAACATGCATTTTTCTGTAGATTTACGAGCATTGACAGCAGAAATTAGCTATGACCGAACGGATCCCATTTAAAAACCTACAAGAAAAAATTTGTTCTGCGGCAGCTGCGGCAGCACACATTCCCGACGCCAGTGTTGTGGCCTGTTCCGGATTTACAAAAACGGGGTACAGCAAAGCCGTACTCCCTGAATTATGCCGTCAAAAAGATCGGTTTGAACACGGCATCACGCTGATCAGCGGTGCGTCTTTGGGAGAAAACCTGGATGGAGATTTAGCAGAAAGCGGAGTGGTAAGCACACGACTTCCTTTCCAATCCGATAAGGGGATGCGCGACAGGATCAATTCCGGAGACATGCATTATTTCGACCAGCATTTAGCTGAAACGGCCGATCAGTTGATGCATGGATTCCTGGGTGAAATTGCCGTTGCCGTGATCGAAATTGTAGGAATTACACCTGACGGACTGCTCATTCCAGGTGCATCTGTAGGCAATGACTGCGTTTTCGTTCAGGAAGCGAAACAGCTGATTCTGGAAGTAAACCAAGCATTACCGATGGACCTATTGGGAATCCACGACTGCGTGGAGCACCGTGTTTTTCCGGACATATTGGATCGTCCGCTCAACACCTGCGATGCGCGTTTAGGCGAGTTAGGCATCCCATTTGATCCGGAAAAAGTAGTCGCGATCGTACTCACCGACCACCTGGATGAACCCGCCGAAAGTCCGGTAACAGATCCAAACAGTCAGCAAATCGCGGCTCATCTATTAAAATTCTTTGAAGGCGAAATACGATGTGGTAGACTTACACCGAGTTTACGCCCCTTACAAGCAGGGATCGGCAAAATTGCGAACGCTGTTTTGGGCGGATTAAAAGCCGGAAACTTTCACGATTTGGTGCTGTTTTCAGAAGTTTTACAAGACAGTACTTTGGAGTTGATCGATAGCGGAAAAGTAACCTACGCCTCAGGATCAGCCATCACGCTTTCGGAAAAACACCAGGAACGTTTTTATGCGCATTTGGAACACTACAAACAATTTCTTGTATTGCGCCCACAACATGTGACCAACGCTGCCGGTTATATTCACCGCTTGGGAGTGATCGGATTGAACACAGCCGTTGAGTTCGATATTTACGGCAATGTGAATTCGAGTCATCTTTCCGGGACGCGTATTTTGAACGGAATAGGCGGATCGGATGAATTTGCACGGAATTCCTTCCTGAGTATTTTCGTAAGTCCCAGCATTTCCAAAGAAGGGCGTATTTCGCACGTTGTTCCTTATGTATCCCACTGTGATCATACGGAACACGATGTTGACATTGTTGTCACCGAGCAAGGCTTGGCCGATTTGAGGGGATTGTCTCCACGCGAGCGCGCAGCGTTGATCATTGAAACATGTGTACACCCGACCTACAAACCCCAAATGCGTGATTACTTTGAACGAGCAAAAGCGCGCGGTGGCCACACTCCACATCTGCTAGAAGAGGCATTCTCTTGGCACGTGCGTTTGGAACAAGCTGGCAGCATGCTGGGTTAACAATCAAAGTTCGACCTGTGGAAAAAAGAGGAAAAATCGTTCTAGCCATCCGGTCGATAATGATTACTTTTGCAGCAAACATTTGAATAGATGAGCACTTCCTTACAGCAAGAAGCTACCCTAGAACAGGCCGTTGAACTTGGTTTGCGCGCCGATGAATTCGAAATGATTCAAGGCATTTTGGGTCGAACGCCAAACTTTACAGAAACCGCGGTTTATTCCGTGATGTGGTCAGAGCACTGTTCTTACAAGAATTCCATTTACTGGTTGAAACAATTGCCGAAAGACGGACCACACATGTTGGTGAAGGCTGGTGAGGAAAATGCCGGATTGGTTGACTTGGGTGACGGGATCGGTTGTGTTTTCAAGATCGAATCGCACAATCACCCTTCTGCGTTGGAGCCGTACCAAGGTGCAGCAACCGGGGTGGGTGGTATCAACCGCGATATTTTCACGATGGGAGCACGTCCGGTAGCACAATTGAACTCATTGCGTTTTGGAGATCCAAGCTTGGACCGCACGAAGTGGTTGGTGAAAGGCGTTGTGAAAGGAATTGGCGATTACGGAAATGCCTTTGGTATTCCGATCGTTGGTGGAGAAGTGTTCTTTGACGAAAGTTACAATCAGAATCCGTTGGTGAATGCTTTTTCAGCGGGAATTATCGATACGAAGAAAGTTATTTCAGCGAAAGCGAAAGGTCCGGGTAATCCGGTTTACATCGTGGGTTCCGCTACCGGTAAAGATGGAATTGCAGGTGCCGCTTTCGCATCAAAAGATATTACAGAAGAATCCGCACAAGACTTACCATCTGTACAGGTGGGAGATCCATTCATGGAGAAATTGTTATTGGAAGCAACCATGGAATTGGCGGAAACCGATGCGATCGTAGGTATGCAAGACATGGGTGCGGCAGGGATCACGTGTTCTACGTGTGAAATGTCAGCCGGTGGTGGTGTAGGTATGGAGATCCATTTGGATCGCGTTCCAACTCGTCAGGAAAACATGTTGCCATACGAGATCTTGTTGTCTGAATCGCAAGAACGCATGTTGGTAGTGATCCACAAAGGAAAAGAAGATGTGGTAAAACGCATTTTTGACAAGTGGGATCTTCATGCGGAAGAAATTGGAACAGTGACCGATGATGGTCGTGTTCGTTATTACATGCACGGTGAATTGGTGGGGGATGTTCCTGCAGAATCGTTGGTTCTTGGTGGTGGAGCTCCGCAATATCAACGCGAATATTCCGAGCCGGCTTATTTCCAAGAATACAAGAAATTCTCAATCGATCAGGTGCCACAACCAGACAATTTGAAGGAAGTTGCTTTCTTCTTGTTACAGCAACCGAATATCGCTTCAAAACGTTGGGTGTACGAACAATATGATTCTATGGTTGGTACAAAGACGATGTCTACAAACCGACCAACAGACGCCGGCATTGTGAACTTGAAGGGAACGCACAGAGCATTAGCAATGACTGTAGATTGCAACAGCCGTTACGTGCATGCTGATCCGGAAGTAGGAACAGCGATTGCGGTTTCAGAAGCTGCTCGTAACATTGTTGTTTCAGGAGGTATTCCAAGCGCGATCACGAACTGTTTGAACTTTGGGAACCCATACAACCCCGAGTCTTACTGGCAATTTGTCGGAGCGATCAAAGGGATGTCGAAGGCGTGTTTGAAATTCCAAACACCGGTAACCGGCGGAAACGTTTCGTTCTACAACCAAAGTGTGATCGGTGGCAAAGAAATTCCAGTTTTCCCGACGCCTACGATCGGTATGATCGGTGTGATCGAAGACAAATCAAAGATCATGTCTTTGGACTTCAAACAAAAAGGAGATCTGATCTTTATTTTGGGAGACACAGTGAATGACATCGCCTCTTCTGAATACTTAGCAAAATACCACAAGATCACCGCTTCTCCGGCTCCGCATTTCGACTTAGAAAAAGAATTCTTGTTGCAAGAAGCGGTAAAAGGATTGATCTCTCAAGAATTGATCAATGCTGCACACGATTGTGCCGACGGTGGATTGTTCGTAACCTTGGTAGAAATGTCCATGCCACGCGGTTTAGGATTTGACATTGTGACTGATTCGGAAGTACGAGAAGACGCGTTCTTATTTGGTGAAGCACAAAGTCGCGTAGTTGTTTCCGTTTCCGAAGATCAGGAAGAGGAATTCATTGAGTTCATGATGGGTAGCGGTGTGAATTACACCTTGCTTGGTCACGTTACCAAAGGAAAAATGATGGTGGATGATGAACACTACGGATTCATTGCTGAAGCAAAAGAATTGTTCGATAACGCTCTTGGAAGTGTGATTGAAGGTAAATAATAAGAATTGTAGACTTTAGACCATAGACTTAAGACAGAATCATTCGTCTTAAATCTATGGTCTTTTAGCTTTCGTCAACTATGGAACAAATTCTAAAACATTTTCCAGATCTTACAGAAGTGCAACACGATCAATTTGCGCGTTTGCAGGAACTGTATTCTTTCTGGAACGCACAGATCAATGTGATCTCGCGCAAAGACATGGATGCGTTTTACGAGCGTCACGTGTTGCATTCGCTCGGCATTGCCAAGGTGATGTCCTTCGAGCCGGGAGCGCAGGTATTGGACATTGGAACCGGCGGTGGTTTTCCGGGAATTCCGTTGGCGATCTTGTTTCCGGAAACGCACTTTCACTTGGTGGATTCGATCGGTAAAAAGATCAAGGTTGTGACGGAAGTGGCTCAGGCATTGGGGTTGAAGAATGTACAAGCGACACATGCGCGTGCTGAGGATATCAAAGGACAGTACGATTTCATAGTTTCCCGTGCTGTTACGGCGATGCCAGTCTTTTTAACGTGGTGCAAGGGCAAGATCAAAAAAGACAATCATCACCCACTCCGAAATGGAATTTTGTATTTAAAAGGCGGTGATCTGACGGAAGAACTGGCTCCAGTATCGCTTCCAATCCAATTGTTTTCATTGGCCGACCATTTTGAAGGAGCGTTTTTCGAGACAAAGAAAGTGGTTTACGTACAAATAAACGTGTAATATGTTGAAAAACAAACATTTAATACCTACCTAGGCAACTACTGATGCTCGACGAACAAACCCTAATATTCGACTAAACCCCTTTTTTGTTCATTTAAAAAAATCATTAACACCAAGATATTCCTGAATTGATTAGACTTGTTGTGTAATTCAATTCAACATGTTCACTAAACTGCTATTTGGTACCTTACTGGTTTCGTTTACCTGCTATTCGCAAGTATCCCTTGAAACGGCCAGTAGTAATCGTATACTTCAGTTACATTTCAAACAGGAACAACTTGCTCGTCTGAATCAGTATGCGCCAGAGCGGCTTCAGCAAGTCTGGAATTACTATGCGCAAAGCTACACGTTCACATCTCCGGAAAATCCATCAATGGATGTCACGTACCTGATGAATATTTTGCTTTTTGACGTAAGTCACTACGAGCACCTGCGCTCCGATACTGCCTTCGTAACGATTCCATACAAAGCAAATACAGAGATCACCTTAAAACCGCGTATTTCCTGGCAGAACGAATTTGGGATCCAGACTTCGATCAGCGAGCTAGCATCCAACATGCCTGCACGATCTTTTCCTACTTGGGAATCCGAGACTTTCACGAATGCCGATTTTGAAAGCTATAAAAAAATGGTTTGGGCCTGGGCACAAGATTTCCCTGATCAGTATTTACAGTTGAGCAGTGATTTGACTTATCCGCATGTGCGTTTCGCCGAATTTGTTGCCATGGACACAAACAGGAAACAAGCTATTCTCAGTGAACCCATTTATTTCCTCATCGATTAAGCGACCGTCATGAAAACATTTATACTAGCTCTTCTTTTCACGGGATCGATCCTAGTTGTCCAAGCTCAGTGTGGAGGTGGCACCGCCTTTAACACAACAGCAGCTCCTACTACAACGGGATCTACCCTTTCGATCTCGACATGCACATATGCCGGCGAATACAATACGATCACGGGAATTGTGGCGGGTACATCTTACACAGTGACCGCTTCAGGGAGTCAATGCATCACCGTTCACACCGGTTCTTCCAGCGGACCAGTTGTGGCATTTGGAACGGGCACCGTCACTTTTACTGCGCCAAGTTCCGGAACCTACTATTTATCGATCAACACGACCTGTGCTGGTTGTGGAACAGCCAGTACTTGTGTAGCGACATCCATCACGAATAATGGCCTAGGAGGAGGTGGTGGAACCAATCCATGCACAAGCATCACAAACATTGCCGGATGCAGTCAATTGTTTACACAAACAACAACGGGAGCCTCTTCGTATGTATCTAATTTATGTGGCACTCCAACTCCGGGGTTGGAAATGATCTACAGTTATACCGCGGCATTTACCGGAAATTACAACATCAACGTTGCAACTATCTCAGGCGGCGGTGTAGTATTGGGTTATAAAACATTAACTGCCGGATGTTCCGCAACCGGTTGGAACTGTATTTCTGCGGTTACCACTCCGGGAACGTACGGTACCATTCCACTTACTGCAGGAACCACGTACTATTTCTTGGTAGACGCAACCTCCACTGCATCGACTTCCGTTATGTTCAGTTTGACTTGTCCGCCCGGAGGACCAACAACCGCAGGAGATTGTTATGTTGCTGCAAACGTTTGTTCTAACGCCTCGTTTGCGATCGATCCGAATGGCTATGGAAGTATCAACGAGATCTGTTTAGCAGGAACTTGTGCCGCAAACCCAGACATCAACCCTGCTAGTACGAACCCGGGATGTTTGTTGTCTGAGGAATTGAACAGCACCTGGATGGTGGTAAACGTACTGACCGGAGGATCGCTGACCTTTTCGATCGGGACGCCGAGTTCCGGAACTTTTAACTGTCTGGATTGGTCCATGTGGGCTTACAGTCCGACAACCTGTTCGAACATCATCAATGGCACACAGGCACCCATTCGTTGCAATTACAACGGTGACTGCGAAGAATACACCGGATTGGCCAGTACTTTGCCTTCCGGCGCAACATCCATGACGAATTGGGAACCTCCTGTAACTGCAAGCAGCTATACCCAATATTTGATCTGTTTATCCAATTACTCTTCAGCAACAACTTCGGTTCCGTTGTCATTTGGCGGCACAGCTGTTGTGAGTTGCACGCCACTGGGTCCAAATACACTCAGTTTACAGGCTGAAACAGCAACCAACGGCGTGGCCTTGCAATGGAAAGCTCCGTATGAAATAACGACCACGAAATATGTTATTGAAAAAAGTAAAGACGGCGTTGGATTTGATTTCCTAGCGGAGATTCCAGCCCAGCAACACGGAACAGAAGCAGTGCAATATGCGCATTTAGACGAAACGCCTTCTTTGGGATACAACTACTATCGCATTGCGTCGATCTCTGCGGAAAATGTCAAAACGTATTCTTCGATGGAAGCTGTATTTTTCGATGGATCCGCTGTAGAACCGTTGACCTGTCAACCAAATCCTGCAAATGGCCAAACCGACCTCCGGTATTTCGCAGCGCAAAACGGCACACACACCGTTCGTTTGGTGGATCTATCCGGCAATGTGCTGTATCACACAAGCCTGGATATGAAGGCAGGTTTAAATAGTCATGCACTCGATTTGCGTTCTTGCGGCAAGGGCATCTACTTTGTTCAGGTAGCCGGTCCCGGAGGTCAGGCTACCCATCCGGTAAAATTGGTTTGTTATTGATCGGAAGAGGGTTTTTGTGTATTTTCGTTGAAATTGGTTTTTATGCAACGAAACGCTCAATCCGCAGCAGATTACATTTCCCAATGTCCGGAAGAACGCCAGGAGGCGCTTGAAAAATTGCGTGCTGCGATACTTTCCAAACTTCCCGAAGGCTTTCAAGAGTGCATCGGCTACGGCATGGTGGGATATGCTGTACCGCATTCGATCTATCCGGATGGTTACCACTGTGATCCGAAGCAGCCATTGCCATTCGCAGGATTTGCTTCGCAGAAAAATTTCATTGCTTTTTATCACATGGGCATTTACGGGATGCCGGAACTCATGTCCTGGTTTGTAGAGGAATATGGCAAAGTGGTAAAAGGCAAGATCGATATGGGAAAAAGCTGTGTGCGTTTCAAAAAACCGGAGCACATTCCCTTCGACCTGATCAGCGAGCTTATGAGCAAAGTGAGCGTTGAGGAATGGATCACCTTTTACGAGTCGAATTATAAGAGAAAGCGATGAAAAACCTAGACTTCCCTCTCCATTTTCGGTTTCGGGTTGGCACCTTGGCGAACGACTTTGTGATAACGGATGATCACGATCGGATGGTTGGATACGTGCGACAGAAACTCTTTCGCTTTGTTGAGGAAATTCAGGTGTTTACCGATGAAACCCGTTCGGAGATCCAATACGTGATCAAAGCGAATAAATGGATCGATTTTTCTGCTTCCTATTTATTTTATGATGCCAATGGCGAGCAAATTGGGCGTGTTGCCCGAAAAGGTGTGGCCTCCCTTTGGAAAGCTCGTTATTTGATCTTTGATAAAAACGACCGCCAATTATTTAGTATTCAAGAAGAAAAAGGTTGGACCAAAGTTTGGGACGCACTGTTGGGCGAGGTTCCTGTGATCGGTATGTTCACCGGATATTTCTTTAATCCAAGTTATAAAGTGACACGTTCTGACGATCACATCGTGGCGCGATTGACCAAGGATAAATCTTTTTTCGGCCGAAAGTTCACCGTAAATAAGCACTGCGATCTACGCGAGGAAGAGCAGGAGAATATCATGCTTTCTTTGATGATGATGATCCTTTTGGAGCGCAAACGCGGATAAGAAAAAATCGCTTTCTTTTTTTATCGACTACTCTGCGATAAAAATTGCCGTTGGATCTGATACAATTGCTCGCGATATAGCGCGGTTTTTTCTAAATAGATCATGGGGATGCGCCAAGCTTTGAACCACACTTGTTCATTAAACTGCGCATCCGGATGTTGCACACGCCCGTTTCCGCCTTCTGACAATTCAACACAAACGCCGATCCCACCGATCCTGCTACGCACGTAATTCTCAAGTCCTGCGCCAAATTCAGCTGGTTTCTTGGCGACCGAAGCAACTTTAAACCCACTTTCCTGCTCTACTGAAATAGCCATTTCGGTGTCAATACCTTGAAAGCGATCATGCGTAGTGACATCCGCCCAGAATAAAATATTTCCTTTTGTATGCAAACTCACCGTGGTCAATGGTCGGATCGAATCCACCAAGCGCTGTAAGGCCTTCGTTTCAACTGCTTCTGCCGGTATCGCCCCTTTATACCCTTCTGATGCGCGCACCTCGCGGTAATTTCCGCTGCGTTTCACGTGCCAATTACCATCATCGAATGAACTATTGAGATCCACGCCCTTTCCGTTTGCCTTCCACTCCGCCAATGTTCCCACTTTCACGATCGTGTCTAGCCAACAATTCAGGGAATCCTCGATGCCTTCAAATTGTTGATGTGCGATCTTTAATCCATCCGGATTAGCTACTGGGATCACATGAACATCTATGAGGTCTAAAACCGCATGCGCATTTGGATAAATTGAACTCAGACTATCGAGTGATAACAGCAATACATTCGTAAATTTCATGGCCAACTTCGAACTGAAGTCCTCCCGTGCGTGAATATTTCCGACGATCAACGCAGCATACTTTTTTGGAGCTCCTTTGCGCAGGGTCATCATGGAAATCGGCAGGCCAAATTCGGAATAGCCGATGGTTTTCACCGAGGTAAACTGCGGCCAGTGTTTTTCGAAGTAGTACACATCTTCCTGGATCATTTCATAGGTGTACATCGCTGTATCTTCAACAAAATAATGGAAGGCTGCGTCACCGGTAATGACGACATTCCAGGGAACGATCACGGAATCGGCAGGCTGCACCTGAGCCCTGGCTCCGAAAGCCAGCAGTCCAATTATCCACCATCCCTGTAAACGTCTCAACATGCCGCAAAAATGTAAAATTCACGCTTCAATTCGACTTTTGTCAACGCGAAAAAATCCAAAAGTTACTCACAAAAAAAAGTCGGAAACTCGTCCGACTTTTCTTTTGATCTACATTTCATTTACAAGGCATTTTGCACGATCTCGTCTACTACCAATGGATCCAACAACGTCGAAGTATCGCCCAAATTAGATGTATCCCCTTCTGCCACTTTGCGCAAAATACGGCGCATGATCTTACCCGAACGCGTTTTTGGCAATCCGGAAACGAATTGGATCTTTTCCGGCACAGCGATCTTACCAATTTCAGCGACAACTGCTTCCATCACTTCACCGCGTGCAAAATCGTACTCTTCGGCAGATACCGGAGCATCGCACACGACAAAGGCGTAGATTGCCTGACCTTTCACCGGATGTGGATAACCGACCACGGCAGACTCGATCACTTTTTTATTCGTATTGATCGCATTTTCGATCTCCGCCGTTCCAAACCGGTGACCTGAAACGTTGATCACGTCATCGATACGACCGATAATTCGGTACATGCCATCTTCATCGCGTTTGGCACCGTCTCCGGTAAAGTAGTATCCGTCGTAATGCGAGAAATAATTGATGCGACAACGTTCATGATCTCCCCAAGTAGTGCGCAACATCGACGGCCACGGGAATTTCACACAGAGGTACCCTTCTTCATTGGCTGCCGTGATCTCTTTTCCTTCCTGATTCAACAACACCGGTTGAATTCCCGGCATTGGATATCCGGCGAAGGTTGGTTTTAATGGAGAGAACGGTCCCACACCCGAGATCATAATCCCACCCGTTTCCGTTTGCCACCAGCTATCTATGACCGGACATTTTTCTTTTCCAACGTGCAAGTAATACCATTTCCATGCTTCTTCGTTGATCGGCTCCCCCACAGTTCCTAAAACTTTGAGCGAATCCAAGCTGTAAGACAACACGTGATCATCTCCGTAAGCCATCAAAGAACGGATCGCCGTTGGAGCAGTCAGGAATTGATTCACCCCGTGCTTATCAATGATCTGCCAGAATCTTCCCGCATCGGGATAAGTTGGGATTCCTTCAAACATCACGGTTGTTGCT
The DNA here is from genome assembly GCA_964427665.1 of uncultured Fluviicola sp. Taxonomy (GTDB): domain Bacteria; phylum Bacteroidota; class Bacteroidia; order Flavobacteriales_D; family Crocinitomicaceae; genus Fluviicola. The sequence continues at coordinate 16,521 of CAYRVL010000013.1, forward strand.
CCCGACAACAAAGGTCCGTAAACAATATAAGAATGTCCGGTGATCCAACCGATATCGGCTGTACACCAGAACACATCATTTTCTTCGTATTGGTAAACATTTTGAAACGTGTACGCTGTATACACCATATAACCGCCACAGGTATGCACCACTCCTTTTGGCTTTCCGGTAGATCCGGACGTGTAAAGAATGAACAAGGGATCTTCTGCATTCATCTCGGTAGCCGGACAATCAGCTGACATACCTGCAAGCGCATCATCCCACCAAATATCGCGTCCTTCCACCATATTCGGGGTCCAACCCAAACAATTGTAAACGATCACACGTTCTACGGAATTTGGCATTTCCAATGCTTCATCGACGACACGCTTTAACGGAATTTGTTTCGAACCGCGATTCAATCCATCTGCAGTGATCACCATTTTCGCCTGTGCATCTTCCACGCGATCGTAAAGCGCTTGAGCGGAAAATCCGGCAAAAATCACCGAATGGATGGCACCAATGCGGGCACAGGCCATTACCGTAATCGCCAATTCAGGGATCATCGGCATGTAAATACACACCCGATCACCTTTTTGAATTCCTTGAGCTTTGAGCGCATTCGCTACGCGCGAAACCGTTTGGTGTAATTCTTTATACGTGTAACGTACACAAGGTTGTTTGGGATCATTCGGCTCCCACAAAAGAGCTACTTTATCACCGCGATCCGCCAAATGACGGTCCAACATATTTTCGGTAATATTCAAGGTAGCTCCTTCAAACCACTTGATACTCGGTTCGGTAAAATTCCAATCCAATACTTTATCCCACGTTTTTTTCCAGGTAAATTGTCCGGCAATTTCGGCCCAAAAGTTTTCGGGATCTTCTACGGAATGTTTGTAAGATGCTTGATAATCTTCAAAGGAAGTAATGCGTAAGCTCATGGTAGCAATTCTTGATATTCAACGGTAAAACAATGCGTCGACACACCCGCGTCGGCAAGAATAAATTTAAAAATTGTTTAGCAGGATACAAGGGGTAAACACACAAATTTTGCAAAGGAAAACGTCTAACCCTGTCGGCATCTAAAAACCAAGCTGTTAGACACAAAAAAACCGCCTTTCAGCGGTTCTCAATTATTCGTCAATACGGTATTTCTTAAAAAATGCATCCCAGTCCCATAGGAAATTCACCACCACTTGATCCATGCGTTTTAGAAATAGTGGATTTGGTGCCTGCAAACGCTTAAAATATTCATCTTGGAAATCGTTCAAGTTGTATTTGTGGAATACAGCTTTCGACATCGCGTAGATCATGTTTTTACTTGGATGGTTGATGCGCAGCATGAATTTTTGGTACGAGCGAACAGTCTCTTCTGCCTCTTCACGCGACGTTTCCATCATTTGAGCGATCTTTTCGAAAATCTTATTCTCAATACGAACTGCTTGATCCGCCTCGAACGTGTTTTCCAACGAAGAAACATTGGCAGCGATCACGATCATTGCAAATTGACCATTCGCAGATTTTTCTAAATTAGGAGAGACTACAAATGCCGGGTCATCATTGATCAGATCAGCGATTTCACCAAATCCATTGTCTACCACTTCAAAAATTCCATTCAGGAAGACATTTGCCAATTGGTTATCTGACAGTTTTTTCTTTAAGATGGATCCAAACATAAGCCTGCATAGTTATCGTTAGTACAAAAATAGACGATGAATGAAGCGATTTTTGGGCTTAATCGGCTAAATGTTAACGAAGTTATTAACAAGTCCATCGGTTTATTACCAAAATGTAACGCGACATAAAAGTGAACCTTATACTTGGGAACGTGTACGTACGTGTATGAAACCAATTTCTACTCTTCTTTCTTTTGTATTCGTGGCACTTTTGCTGGCACTGATACACTCCTGTTCGGAAGCGCCGGAGACGCGCACTGCTCCGCTATCGTGTACGACCATCACGGCTGAGACGCTTGCGCTGGAAGTGGAAGTCAGCTATGCACCCGACAGCATTCCGGTTCGATTGCCCAAAAACGGTGTTTTGGAATCTTTCTCGGTACCTACCGGAAGACCGGTCACCGAAAACCGCGTGTTGGCTATCCTGGAAAATCGGGACGTGTATGCGGCACTGCGCGATCAAAAGTTAGCCCTGCAAAATCAACTACGTAGTCTGGAGTTTCCGGCGCCATTGGAGTCGGTTTCCGGCAAATGGAAACGCTTTGGAGAGGCGATCGCCTTGGACGATCTACTGCCACAAGTTCCGGAATTTCGCTACAAAGAAGAATTGGACCTCCTACAAGAAAACGGGATCATTGAGGCGATCAACGCGATCGTCCGCAACGAAAAATCCTTGCGACCCTATTTTATTTCAGCACCGGCATCCGGTATTTTCCGCAGTGCGGCCACTCCGGGAAGGTCTTTTAAAAAAGGAGACGTCCTTGGATACATCCACAAAACCAAACAGGCACAAATCAATCTATCCGACGACATCCGTGCAGTTCAAACCCCGCTGATCTTGCGTCACGCTTCTGGAGCCCGCATCCGCTTTGTCAACAACACCGGTGCATTTGAAGCAAGCGGGTTCTCGCCAGCGTTGACCGGGACTACGACACTCCAAGCGAACAGTCGGGTCTTTAAAATTCCGCGGGATGCGATTCAAGGGGGACAGATCCGAACGGTTAGAAACGGAAAAATGCAAACCCGTCCGGTTCGCGTGCTCATAGAGACGGACACCTGGTCGTATGTGCGGGCCACCACCCAATCTCTTTGCTTAGTCCGCTAACTGTGGAATGAGCAACTGAAAGGTGCTTTCAGTTCGTTTTAATTCCCCGTTCAACTGTTCGGTGAGCACTTCGATGAGTTCTTGTCCGAAACTGGTTCCCGACAAATGGGACGCCGTCCAATTCCCGGAATCAGCATACGTCAGCTGTAATCCGCGATCACCATACGCACAAATTTCCAGTGACATGTCGTAGTTTCTTCCCTCCTCCACAAATGCATGTTTCACGGAATTCGTGATCAATTCATTCATCAATAATCCAAGTGGAACAATCGTTTCCAAACTCATTTCAGGCACATCGATCTTACAATGTACGGACACTTTTCGGTCGGCACCCAAGTAGGACCGCAGGAGACTATTAATCAGTTCCGAAAAATAACTGTGCACCTCAATCCGCGACAATTCACGTTCGTGGTACAATTGCTGGTGGATCAGCGACATAGAATGGATGCGGTTGATCGCTTCCGTAAAATCCGTTTTGGTCTCTGTTGACTCAACGCGTTCACGTTGCATACGCAACAGACTGATCACGATCTGCAAATTATTCTTTACACGATGATGGATCTCCTTTAAAAGAGTAGAATTCTCCTTATTCTTGCGCTGAATGATCTTATTTTGATACGCCAACTCCTCATTCGCCAAACGCAATTGTGTTTCTCCGTAAGATTGGAAAAGCGAATACTGATGAAGCAGGTATGCTACCGAAAATATGGCAAAAACGATCTCTAACCACATTCCCAGCTGTCCAAAGAAAGACATTTCCTGAACGGAAAACACTTCCCGATTCGAGTTGAAAAAGATGAAATAGCCGGTTCCAACCATCAAAAAGATCAAGAAGTAGAAAGCGGCTTTTCTGCCTAAGCCAATGAACGCAAAAATGATGATCGAGAACACCCAGCAGAATTCGGCGAAATGCGGCACATGACTCGGAGTATTCAAAGCAATCATATCCACTACCGAAGCGGCAACGGTGTACACCCAATAGATCGGTTGGTACTTTTTGGTGCGATTTAAAAAGATAAAGCCGCCACTCGCAACAGCGAAAACGACGAAATAAAACACACTGGACTGAACATCAAAGAAAAAACCATTGATCGTTAATGCAAAGAAAACCAGCATAAAAAGCAAGGACAAGCGATAGGTCAACAAGTACTTGCCTTTATCCAGATAAGCTGTATAAAACGAAACATCCGGTGTAAACAGCGACATCTTACTTGTTTATTTTCACGAAATAATTATCATCGAATTCATACGGATAAACAAATACAGCTACCGTATCATTGCGAAAGAACAACGGAAAATGTTCATCCCCATCGCGAAATAACACATAATTGCCCGCTTCTAATAACGGTGCTTCACCCGGTGTGAAGATATATTTCAACATGCGTTTTCCATTGCGAAAAAAGAGTAATTGATCGCGCCCGGTGATCTTTAATGTAAATTCATCCGTGATTGTCGAATTATCCACTTTGCGCCCATCACGCATGGTCAACGCCCAACGATACTCTCCGATCAACCCCGGGTGTTCTTTTTTCATAAATCCTTTACTGGAAGCAGAAACGCTCATCAGTACCAACAACAGGAGGATCATCCCTGTAGCTCTTAAACCAACAGATCTCATGTGCTAAATGTACAATTTTCAACGCAATAATCGGTGGCAAGCACCCTACGAAAACTTGAAAATCAGAATTGCGCGAAAAAGAGGGATAAGATGTGAAATTCTCTTATTTTTGGTACAAATGGAAAAAATCAAAGTGCTATTGTGGTGTTTGCTCCTGGTCAAGATCTCGCTTGCTCAGGACATCCACTTTTCGCACTTGAATCGACAACCCACCTTTCAAAACCCGGGAAATGCCGGCATGTTTAACGGCGATCTTCGCTTGAATGCCAACTACAAAGATCAGTGGCGGTCGGTAACCATTCCCTTTACTACGATTGCTGTTTCCGCAGATTACCGTTGGAAACCCAAAGCAGTGGGGATCGGATTTTTCTTTTTCCACGATAAAGTGGGCGATGGAACTTTTCAGACAGTCGAAGGCATGTTTTCAGTTTCGAAACAGTTGAAATTAACCGGGGATTCCAGCCATTTGATCTCGGCAGGTTTGCAAGTCGGGTTTAATTTCCGGCAAGTCAATCTCGGGAACTTCTTCTTTGACAATCAATTCGACGGTGTACAATTCAATCCGGCGCTGGCCACTGGTGAAAGTTTTAACAACGATAGCAAGTGGAATGTGAACAGTGGTTTAGGAGCGACCTATCAATGGCTGATCGGTAAACGCGAAAAATTAACTGCCGGTTTGAGTTTACACAACATCAACCGTCCGAACCAAGGATTTTATGGACAAGTGAATAAGCGCGACTGTCGGGTAAGTTTGTATGCACAATACCAGCGTCCGATCAATCGCGAACTGACCTTATTACCGGGATTGGGATTGAACTTTCAAGGTACATACCGCGAATTGTTGTTGGGCTCGCAAGTTCGATATACTTTGGTGGAGAAATTGGGAACCTACCGGGCCGTAGATGCCGGTTTGTGGTTTCGGGCTCGGGATGCGGTAGTGGTTCGTTTGGGTGCGTCTATTCAAAATTGGTCGGTAGCCATAAGTTACGACACCAATATTTCCCAATTGGTTCCGGCTAGTCGACTTCGCGGCGGACTTGAATTGTCTGCGGAATACATCCTCACAATCTTCAAACCCAAAAACACGTATCACCGCGTATGTCCCGATTACATTTAACCCTGCTGTGTTCCATCCTCTTTCCGATGTTCGGTTTCAGTCAGAACGAATTGGGAAAATACCTGGAATTTGCTGATCAGCAATACAAAAAGGGCGATTACGTTTACGCGCTTGATTATTACCGCAAGGCCATGGATCTCGATTCTAACAGTGTGGCGATCTTGTGGAAATACGCGGAAACTTTGCGGGCGTACAAAGATTATCCGAAAGCCGCTTATTACTACGAGAAAGTCTACAACAAGGAAGAAGCCGCGATCTACCCTTCTTCACTGCTGAATTGGGCATTGATGACCAAACAAAACGGAGAATACGAGCAAGCGATCGAGCTCTTGAAACGCGCCAAGAAGAAATACGCCAAAAACAAGAAGGATTATTTGTATCTGAAAGCGAAACGCGAACTGGAATCTACCATTTGGGCGCAAAGTGCCTTGAAAGACAGCGCGGAAGTACAGGTGCTTTCCTTGCCGGAAAACCTGAATACTCCGAATGCGGAATTCGGACACACCCTGATCGCCGGACAGTTGTATTTTTCTTCTTTGCGGGCAGATTCAATTGGGAATGCAGAAGAAGTGTATGATGCCACTTACACGACAAAACTATATACGATCACTCTAGATTCAACGGAAAAACAAACCTTATTTGAAGCTGGGAATGTGGCACAAAAAAATACGGGCAACGGCTCTTTTTCAGCCGATGGAAAGCGCTATTATTTTTCTATCTGTGACGCAGTTGACGATCGCTACACGTGTCAGATCGCTGTGATCCGGAAAATCGGAAACAAGTGGTCGGAACCTGAACTGTTGAGTGATGAGATAAACGCGGCCGGCAGCAACAATACTACGCCTGCACTTGCCTGGATCGATGGTGAAGAATGGTTGATCTGGTCATCCGATCGCGCCGGTGGAGAAGGCGGTATGGACCTGTATTTCACCGTGCTCAAAAACGATGGGAATCAAATTGGCAAGATCAAAGCCATTTCAGCGATCAACTCGCCGGACAACGAGATCACACCCTGGTGGAGTGTTACCAAAAAGCGATTGTATTTTGCTTCATCGTGGTGGGATGGTTTTGGTGGAACAGATATTCATTTTAGCAACTTGGTCGATGGCCGGTTTCAAGCGCCTAAGAATGCGGGACTCCCTTACAATAGTTTTGCAAACGACAATTATTACTTCGAAGTGGGCGACAGTATGTTTGCCAGCAGCAATCGATTGGGCGTACTTTACAGCAAAAATCCAACGTGCTGCAGTGATGTATTCGCCTGGCACATTCCAAAGATCATTCAACCGGAAACAAAAAAAGAAACCCTGGCAGATCTCAATAAACGACTACCGGTGACGCTATATTTTCACAATGACATTCCGGACCCACGGTCACGAGAGACAACAACGAAAGTGAATTACATGCATGCATACGTTGATTACAAAGCCATGATCCCGGAGTACAAAAAGGAATATGCAAAAGGCTTGAGTGGTGAGAAAGCGTCGGATGCGGAAGAAGATATCGAAAGCTTTTTCACTGAATTTGTGGACAAAGGTGTTCAGGACCTGGAATTGTTCAAATCCTTGTTATTGGAGGAATTGCAGAAAGGAATTCGCGTGCGTGTTTCTGTTCGGGGGTTTGCCTCTCCATTGGCGCGCACCGAATACAATGTCGCTTTGACACAGCGTCGCATCCAATCCTTGATCAATCACCTCAAAGTAAGTGACAACGGTGCATTTCTACCCTATTTGGAAGGAACTGCTGCAAACGGAGGAAAATTAGAGGTTGTTGGTTTACCTTTCGGGGAATACACAGCCAATCAGATCACCAGTGACAATCCGAACGATCTGAAAAATTCTGTCTTTTCCAGAGCAGCGGCCATTGAGCGCAAGATCGAGATCCAAAGCGTTAGTTATTTAGACACCGATAGCTTGTTCTTTTTGATGGACTGGTCGCCCCGTTCCGTAATTTTCGGTCAGCATCCGATCGGGTCGAAACCTACCCAAGAACTGACACTCTCGAACAACGGATCCACACCGCTGCGCATTTTATCAGCGCAAACATCGGATAGCATTTTCAGTGTAAACGCGCCCTTCGATCTGGCTCCGGGTAAATCTGTTACCGTTACCGTGCGCTGCGAACTAGGAATACCAAGTGGAATTCATTCCGTTCCCTTGATGCTGCACGTGGAAGGTTACGAAAAACCACTTTCCGTCATGGTGCTTTCCGAAGGAAAATAAAAGGATGCCATGCAGAATTTCTATATTTGCGACTTAAATTGTGTTCCATGTCCACAACCCCAGAATTATCAGCCAAACCACCGCGCTTAAAGTTCATTGATATGACGCGGTCGATCGCGATCATCATGATGTTGGAAGGGCATTTTACAGGCGCGGCTTTAAGCTGGGAATACCGCAAACAAGAATATTTGGCGTACGACATTTGGCACAATATTCACGGGTTGACTTCGCCGTTGTTCTTTACGGTAACCGGATTGATCTTCGTTTATTTGCTTACAGCAAAGAGTTCCATCGGATTTTTTACAAATGTCCGCGTTAAAAAAGGCTTTCGGCGCGTACTGACCTTGCTGTTTTGGGGTTATTTCATTCAATTGAATCTTTGGAGTATCGGTGAATCGATTTATTATGGGAGTGAAATTCGCCTAGATTGGTTCTATGCCTTTCACGTACTGCAATCCATTGGTGTAGGGATTTTGTTTCTACTGCTCGTTTACGGCGTTTACAACCTCTTTAAAAAAGGCGCTGTTTATTGGTATTACTTGATCGCAGCATTGATCATCTTCTATTTCTATGCGCAGCTCAAGGCGCACATTCAATGGGACGAGAAACTGATTGCTTTGGGTAAGATGACTGCTGATCAGAAACGCTATTGGCCGGAAGGTGCGCCTGCGATCATTCAGAATATGTTCTACGGACGCTTTTCGGATTTCAGTTTCTTGCGTTATGCGGGATACACCTTGATCGGTGGTGCATTGGGGAATTTGATCCGCGTTTATGAGCACAAAACCCGCAACTGGTGGTTTGGAACCAGCTTCATCGTTGGTGGAATTCTGATCAGTTCCTTCATTCAAGCCGGGCTACATCAGATCGATAGCTGGTCCGAACTATTGGGACTAACCGATCACGGTCGTTGGGAATTGAACGCCACGCACTTCATACGCTTGGGGCAAGTGATCACGCTATTAGGTCTCTTGATGCTTGTGGATGCCTATTTTGACGTGAAAGCTAAATTGTTCCTGAAGGTTGGTCAAAATACCTTGCCGATCTATGTAGTACACGTGATCATACTTTATGGCGGGATTTTTGGTTTCGGGTTGAAACCATACGCATTTGATGAAAATTTAGGACCATGGGCATCTATCGCTATTTCTGTAACCGCAATCAGTTGTTTCGTTGTGATGGTCAAATACATCGAGCCACTGGAACGTATCTATTTCAAAGTTCGAAACACCTTGCTTTTCAAGAAAGATTAACATGAAAAAGCTCTTGATATCGCTGCTCCTGTTGTTGAGCGGCAAACAAGTGGTCAGTCAAACCGAAAACGTCTTGTTCATCGGTAATAGCTTCACGCACATGAACGCCTTGTGCAAGATCTATCAGAACCTCGCCAATTCCAAAGGTAAAGACGTGTTTGCTGATACCATTGCCGTGAGTGGAAGTACACTGAAAGGACATACCGAGCGCGAGAACACTTACAAAAAAATGAAGGCGCGCAGTTGGGATTACGTATTCATTCAAGCTATGAGTCGCGAGTTGAGTTACGATTCACTGACTATCGCTACTGAAACGATCCCATACGCGAAGATCCTCATCGATAGTGTAAAACAGCACAATCCGTGTGCTCGCATCTATTTCTATATGACTTGGGGGTACAAAAACGGTACGTCCGACACTACAGACTACAATTCCTTCATTGACATGGCCAATCGCATTGAGAACGGCTACCTGCAAATGAGTCAGGCTTGTGGTGGTTACCCGGTAGTTCCGGTTGGCATGGTTTGGAAAGAAGTTCGCGAGAAGTATCCCGATCTGAACTTGTATGAACCGGATCTTTTCCACCCGAATCCATACGGAAGTTATGTAGCAGCGTGTTCGTTTTTTTCGTCCATATATAAAGAATCTCCTTTTGGAGGTGTATTCCCGAAAAAAGTAGATGCCGAAAACGCCAGTGTGATCCAAAAAACCGCTTGGCAGGTCGTGCGCAATTCGATCCAGAAATACAACTTGGATACCGTGCAATTGAAACCGGCTACGAAGATCCCGAAAATGGACTTTGAGGTAACGTCGAAATGGCAGAGTATTACTGTTACGAATAAATCGTTGAAAGGTCTTCCGGTGAAATGGGATTTTGGCGATGGAAACACCAGCACGTCGAACAGCAAGAAGCACTACTACAAAAACCCGGGCAAATACACGGTTACCATGTCGGTGAAATACGAGTGCCAATGGTACAGCATGAAAAAGATCGTCACGGTTTCAAACAAAGCGAAATCGGGTAAGAAGAAATAATTCCACATACTCCCCAAAAACAAAAGGCTGCTCTCACGTATGAAGGCAGCCTTTTTCGTTGTTATCAAGCCATTATTTCGGTTGGATGCCGGCGTAGAATTTCACCAGTTCTGCCGTATACACACGTGATCCGTTTGTTTGCAAATGGGCATTGTCAAAGAAATAATCCGGGTTGCTATAAACAGGATTGTCCTCGTTGTATTTCCATACGGTTCCGTACCCATCCAGCATTTGACGCATGCGCGCTTCAAAACCGGTAGATACCTTTCGGAAATTTGGTGGGATAGCAACGATCAACTGCACGTCATATTTCTTACACATCGCCACAATAGAACGAAAAGCGCGGATCTTTTGGATCATTTCCCCATCTCGGGAATACACATACGGTTCGTGTCCGTAGATCTTATCAAACGTTTTCTTCTGATGTCCGATCGGCATAGAACCACACGGCATGATCGAATCGTTTTTCGTAAACTTCCGCTGCTTGAATAAGAAATTGGATTTATTCAACTGATGGATCACCAATAATTCGTTGATGATCGGTTTCTTTTCCTTGCGCTCCACCAACTTATCGCGAATAGCTTTATACTTCACCAACGGGTACATGCGGTCCAAACGAAACTTCAAGGATTTCGAAGGCTTTAATTCATCTCCATCATCCACTACTAAGATCGCAGTCTTTGGACGCTTATTTCCAGGCGCTGTCAATACTTGTTCCAGAACAAATTCATGGAACGTAACATCAGAACCGGGAAACGCCAAGTTGTATGCCGAAACACCTAAGGAATCGGTAAATTGCTGCGCGATCACACTCCGTGCGCCACGGGAAGAACCAAAGACCAAAACATCGGCATTGATCTTTCCGGTAACAACCATTTCCAGGCGTTTATCCACCTCTAATTCCGGCGACTTGTTGCGCACCAGGATGAAGGCCTTGTCGACAATGAAAAAGACCACACAGAACAGCGCAAATCGAATTAAGAACTTTTTCATGACTTAGAATTGGAAGTAAATAAATTCTTGTTCTTTTCCGGACAACACGATGATACAGACGATCAGCACCATGTAGAAGGCCCATCTTGCCGGAGCAAAGCGCACTTTATCGATGTGTTCCAAGGCATACTTCGATTCGCGACCGATCCATTCGATCACCAACATGAAGAGGATGAAGAAGATCGTGAGATCTGCCAATTCTGGTAATTTAGGAGCTTTCCACAAATCTTCCGTAAAGATCCCGGTAATGAAGGTCCAGGCGTGTTGTACGTCTTGTGCACGGAAAAAGATCCAACCGAAGACCGCCATGATGAAAGTCACGGTCATTCCGATCAATTCACGGATAGACGGGAACCATCTACCTTGCGCCACAATCTCCAGGTTATTGCGGTTCATGTTTGTCAGCAACAGGGGCAAGAAATACACGGCATTCAGGGCTCCCCAAATGATGAAAGTCCAGTTTGCTCCATGCCAAAATCCACTCACGATAAAGATGATAAAGGTATTACGGATCTTCATACATGTACCACCCTTACTTCCGCCTAACGGAATGTACAAATAATCGCGGAACCAAGAACTGAGTGAGATATGCCAACGCCGCCAGAATTCGGCAATGTCGCGCGAGAAATACGGGAATGCAAAGTTTCGCAGCAATTCGATCCCAAATAATCGTGCTGTTCCGAGCGCAATATCGGAGTAGCCGGAGAAATCGCAATAGATCTGGAAAGTGAAGAAGATCGCTCCCATCACCAAGGTACTTCCGGAATAGGCATCCGCGTCATTAAAGATCATATTCGCCCACTCGGCACAACCATCCGCGACGACCACCTTTTTGAACAATCCCCACAAGATCTGACGCATTCCATCAATTGCTTTGCTGTAATCAAATACGCGAACTCGTTGTATTTGAGGCAACAAGTGTGTGGCGCGTTCGATCGGTCCGGCCACAAGCAACGGAAAGAAACTCACGAACACCGCATAGTCCACAAAATTGCGTTCCGGTTTGATACGCTCTTTGTAGATGTCGATCACGTAGGACAAGCCGTGGAAGGTGTAGAAAGAGATTCCGACCGGTAAGATAACCTGTAGCGTCCACACCTCTACGTGGAGACCGAAATTTGCCAACATATCGGCAAAGGATTCCGCGAAGAAATTGTAGTATTTGAACATTCCGAGGAAACCGAGGTTGACTCCGATACTGAGCCAGAACCAGAATTTCTTCCAGTACTTCGTTTTAGCGTCGTGCATCCTCAGACCCGTAAAATAGTCGAGGAAGGTTGAAAACATGAGCAAAAACAAAAAGCGCCAATCCCAGAACGAGTAGAACAAATAACTGACTACCAGTAACAGGATGTTTTGCGCTTTTAAACTTTTATTGGTAACAAACCAATATAAAAAGAATACGATCGGGAAAAAGATCGCAAACTCCAATGAATTAAATATCATACACTAAAAACTAGTATGCAGCGGCAATCTTCGCAGCCATTTCAGCCAATTCTTCCGGCGCAGGTTGCAGCTTTGCGTTTGCGAAGTTCATATCATTCATCGCGTTCATCGGCACCAGGTGCACGTGTGCATGCGGCACTTCCAGTCCGATCACGCTCACCCCCACTTTGGTACAAGGAACAACCGTTTTGAGGGCCTTTGCTACTTTTTTAGCAAAGACCATCAACCCGGACAAGTCATTATCATCCATGTCAAACAAGTAATCCGTTTCTTTTTTCGGGATCACCAGTACATGTCCCATGCGCAAGGGCATGATATCTAAAAATGCCAAGTAATTCTCATCCTCAGCAACTTTATAGCAAGGAATCTCACCAGCAATGATTCGAGAGAAAATAGAACTCATTATCGCGTAATATCGATGATTTCAAATTTCATGATCCCGTTCGGCGTTTGCACATCGGCAATTTCTCCAACTTTTTTTCCAAGGAGTCCTTTACCTATTGGCGAATCTACAGAGATCTTTTTTTCCTTCAGATCAGCCTCACTTTCGGCAACCAAGGTGTATTGCATTTCCATTCCATTTGCCACGTTCTTGATCTTCACCGTTGAAAGAATGAAAACTTTAGAATTATCGATCAGTGTATTGTCAATAATACGTGCCTTAGAGATCAATTCCTCCATTTTTGCAATACGCATTTCTAACAATCCTTGAGCCTCTTTGGCCGCATCATACTCTGCGTTCTCTGAAAGATCCCCTTTGTCGCGGGCCTCAGCAATTTGTTCCGAAATACGGGGACGCTGCACCGTTTTCATTTCGTGCAATTCCTCCTTTAATTTACGTAATCCTTCTTCCGTGTAATATGCTACGTCTGACATAAAAAATGTTTTTCTTGGTCTATATAACAACAACAAGAGAGCCCATCGGACTCTCCTGTTGCAACAAATATATGTTTTTATCTGATTATTTCAAACTGATCGTTGCACCAAAAGTGTGAATGATCCCGAACTGACCAGCAGTACGCATAGCGTATTCAATACCCAATGCTGATTTGTTCTTTCCAACCAACGCATCTGCAGAGAAACCAGCTGTGAAACCAGTTAGGGCATTTGAGCGGTTTTCAACTGAGAAGATGTTTTTCTCAGCAACGTATCCTGCACGGATATTGAACGCTGCCTTTTCAACTTGCATTCCGTAGTCCAAACCTACTCGGTATTGGTCATTTTGGAACGAGTTTGCTGTAAATGCAGCACTTGCGATCAATTTTGAAGTCTCAGAGAAAATGAAGTCATACGACGCTCCGATGTTCAACAACGAAGGCAATTCATACGTTGCCGAACGTTGCTCCAAGGTAGCCAAGTTACCGTCGTTGATGTAATTCACCTGAGTAGACAAACCATCTCCGCGGTACTTCATCACCGGACCCACGTTTTTCAAGGAAATCCCGAACTTCACTTGATCTTGCTCTCCTGTTACATAACGGATACCCGCATCAAAGGCAACGCCTGTAGCTTTCAAGTTTGAAATGCTTTCAGACAATACTTTGAAGTTGATACCTCCATAGATCGAAGACGAGAAGCTACGTGCGTATCCTACATTGAAGACATTCATACGAGGTGAAAACACCCCGATACCTCCTTCCGGTAGGTCAACCGTCGTGATCTCGATATCTCCGAAATTCATCGATTGTACAGACACAGCAATCACACTCGACTCAGAAACGCGTTGTGCGATACCAGCTGAGCTCATTCCGATTCCAGCAGAACCCAACCAGTTCGTTCGGTTGAATTTGATCTGCGTTTTATCCGTAAAAGCTAAACCAGCGATATTCGTGTACGTTGCTTCCAACCCGTTGACATGTGAAATACCTGCATCACCGATAGAAACACTGCGAGCCCAAGGATTCACCAACAACTGAGAAGCTCCTGCCGAACCAACGCGGTCTTCGTTTCCAGCTAAGGCGGTGGAGCAGCTTAACACTACTCCAGCCACCGCTGTATATTTTAGAACTTTATTAATTGATTTCATACGTTTTACTTAACAGTATTGGTTAAATATTCTCAAGGTCTACCTGGCGCATTCCTCCGAAGAACTTGATGATGCGTTCACCTACACCCGGCACATCCACGTGAATGATGTAAACACCACTCGCGATCGGAACACCAATCGTATTCTTCAAATCCCACTCCAAGAAAGTAACTTGGTTATCTTTCTTGAACTGACGAACCATTTTACCACCAACGTTGTAGATCGTTACCGTACACTGATCCGGTAGGTTTGTGATCTTCACGCGCGTATCCAAACGGTTACGCTCGTATTCTGAGAATGCATAGTACGGGTTCGGTACCACATTGATCAGATCCAATGCACTTTCTGCAGCTTCAGCATTTGCCGTTACCGTACGCAAATCATCCATAGACCAACCGTACATTGGTAAACCTCCATTTTCTCCGGAAGCTACGAAGTTGCGGTATTCCTTGTTCACACGTAATTTAATGCGTACCTCTGTCTCAAGCAACTGGCGATCTTCAGCCAATACCGGATTCGCTACCCACATCAAGCTGGTAAACAAGTCACGGTAAGCTGATGTTGTCGCAGTTTGGTACTGATCATAAACCCAGTTCGAGTTCACGTTATTCGGATCATAGTTTGGACATCCATCTCCGTTGATGTTGTAACCGAACACCCAAATTGGTTGGTTACCACCGAATACGAACATTCCATTTCCATCTACTACTGTTGAAGTAGGGTTCCAGATCATATCCGAACCATTATCTCCACCAAAGAAAGAGTTCTCACCGAATGCCATGTGCAAACGAGCACCTGTTTCCAAATCGATCGCATAACCCGGGAACCATCCCATTCCGTTCGTTCCGGAAGCATCAGGCTGACCGTTCTTATCTACAGATTGACGTGCACGCAGTCTTCCTGGTTGAGCACCACCTTCATTCAAGTTGGCATCACGACCTAATTCTACTACTACACATCGCGTCCATTTCGACTTATCATTCGTTAGAACGATATCCACGGATGGCAAGAACGAAATCGAAGCATTCTTACGAGCTGCCGGATATCCGTTGTACGTCGATGGGATTGCCAATGGCATGAAATCACACTGGTAACCAGTCAACTTGTGAGGAGCAATTCCACCACCCAACAATTTGCTGTACAACTCTTTTGGATCGCGACCTGCATCATCCTTGAAACAATCCGGATTCAAATAATCAGGACCTACGTGAGCGGCGACCTCATCTGGCGAAGGATCATACGTTCCTGAACGAATCCAGTTAAACGGAGTCAATGACGGATCATCCGGGATGAAATCCAACCATTGTTTCGAAGAGTCAGCAAACTCGATAGATGAACTCAATGGATCAGCAAATCGATCTTGAACAGAGTTAGTAACTGTAGTACTGTACTTATCTTGGAAGATCTGAACAGACACTCCCCATTTTGCAATAACTTGCTCGTTTGATTGGTTGATCGTTACTTCCGAGCTCACTGAATCAATCGCGTTTGTTGGTCCACCAACAGCTGCTGCTTGATTCGGATAACGGTAGATCACCCAACTTGCAGTATCGATCGCATTGTTTCCAGTTCCGTAATTTCGGAACTTACATTCGTAATAGCCACCAACTACGTTCAATGGATCTACTACTTTCACCTGGATTGGACCACCGTTGTAATCGTATACCGGTTTTTCCATAAATCCATTCTGAACAATGAAGTTTTCAGAAGAAGCAGTCAATTGCAATTGGTTGTATCCATTTCCAGTACCATCAATACGTGTGATACGTGGAGTTTGACCATACACCGCATTTTGCACTGTACCACCCAATTCCGGCGCTACCAAGTGAGGCATCGCAGCTTGAGCGATCAATGGTGAACCATCCGCGTTGATACGTGAACGCAAGTATGGCATTTTCTGACCATCCAATGCAGCCGGATCATTTGGATTGTATGTCTTATAGTTATTATAACCATAAGCCACCGCCAAATAGTAATACGTTTTGTTGTTCACCAAAGCACGGTTACCTGTAGCAAATAAGTCCTCAGTAACACGGAAAGTATGGCTAATTCCTTTATCTGCAGCATCCGCCTTCAATTTAGGAATAGAGAAACCTAACTCTTCATCGAACTCGAAGTTGATCAAATCAGCCACACCATTCTTGATATCACACTGTGCCACCAAACGTGCTTTTGTTTTGTCATCCAAATCACCAACTGTTGCTTCCGCATTGATCATTTGGTAGATCTGGTATCCTTCGAAACGATAGAATTTGTCGTAAACCGCTGAACCATCTGCAGGATCAATAATATTGATCTTATCCTCCTCAATGTACTGCTCACGGTAGTTGTTCGAGCTATTCGGGTTATCCAACATCAACACCAACTCATTACCCAATTCTTGAATCGTCAATACCGGAGCATGAGGTGGTTCCAAGATACGGAAACAGTTATCAAACAAGGCTTGTGCTTTTGTATCGGCAGTTTTCAGCGCGTTCACAGAAGAGAAGATCTCACCTTGTGTACTGCGACCGTAAACGATACCTACTGTAATGTTATTCACCGCACCCGGCTTCAAAGTAAACGGACCAGCAGACTGCACGAAACGACGGTCACCCGGAGGGTTAGAAGAAGAACCAGGACCACAAGGCTCAAACTCAGACCAAGGGAATCCAGGATCAACTCCCTCTGTTGCCCAATTCAGGGTATCTGAATCTCCAGGGAACATGTAATTGGTCTCAATGGTTGTTACACATGGTGCACCCGGGAACCCGGTACCACCATAGTACAATTGATCTCCATTTTGCCACAAACCTTTCATGTAGTTATAATACTGAGCAGCCGATTCTGGATCTTGTTGTCCATTAGGTCCACCTCCTGTGTAAATTGAGAAGTTGCGCATACCGTAACGCTCGTTATCCACGATTCCATCTGAGTAACCAATACCCAATCCTTTGTAAACGATACCGTTTCCAGCCAAGGCAGCAGCAACAGTTGGAATAACCAATTGTCCGGTAACCGTATCTACTGCAGGACCCGGGTTGTCCAATCCATCCGCATCTTGGTAAGGACCTTCAAAGAAGTCCACCCCGATAGCCGGAGGATTCTGTCCGTAACCCGGACGACCAGCTTGCGGCTCATCGTTCAAGTCACCATTGTACATGTAAGACAAACCACGAGTTACGTCACAACCAGCATAGTCATCCGCGTAGTTACCCAAATCGACATCTACATACTGTGAGAAATACGTGTTCTGCAAAGTCTGTGTACCACGGTTGATCAACTCATAGTTGTAGAACGTCATCTTGTTGATCTCGTCATCCGTTGCGAATGCGAACGCTTGTGCACGGATCTCCATACCAATTGGATCACCACCAGATTCTGTGTGGATATTTCCTTTATCGTTGAATACCCACCAATGCGTTTCGTCACCAAATAAGGTAATACGACGGTCAGCACCACACACTGGGTCATACGGACGACCTAGGTTGTACCAAGGGTAATCACCACCATTAACATCTGGTGATGGATCATACACCCCGTCTCCGTTGCGATCGTAGAATGGCGCCAAGTAAGGATCTTGAAAACGCAATGGATCACCGTTACCCGGCCATGCGTTGATCTGCGCCATTACATCGTTGGATGGGATTCCCACATCGTCACACCCTTCAAAGGTAGGGTTGAATGGATTTGGGTTGTTACATTCCCAGTAGGTTACCCATGAAACAACTCCAGCTTTAGATACCGTAAAAATGTTGTCATAGAACAAACATTGGTCCGGATCGATGTTTGCGTCACCGAAGTCACGGCGAGCAGTATCAGATTGTGGTACCAATGGGTTGAAGTTCCCTGTTCCAGCCGTTACCGTTAAGGGACCAGGCCAGAAGTCGTTTCCATCGTTACGGAATTTCACGGCAGCCAATTTTAACTGACCGTTGATATCCTCACCACCCATCCAAAGCGCACCTGCATAGATTGTAGTTACGTTTCCTGTCTTCGGAACTTTGTAGGTAGCCAAACCGTTTGCACGGTCCAAGAATAACAAACCACCTGTTTCCAATTGCGCGCTAACGTCGTTAAAAGCAATGGTCTTGCGGTAGTTCGCAGGAGCACAGTTCGCTCCTTTCGTCGTCGAAGTTGGTTTGTTTGGCTTTACAGCCCCACTCTTCTTTCCGAAGTCGTGGTCGTAAGCCCCTGCATTAGAGGTTACAACCAAAGCGAATGCTAATGATAAATATTGAATTGTTCGTTTCATACTAAAACATTAATAAACTTAGAAATCAAACTTAACCCCTAAGCGAAGTGTTCTTGGAGCACTGATGTTAAATGGATTTTGGATTTTCATCAGGTAGTAATCTCTGAATGATTGCTCATCCAATTGATTCTGAATAGATGCCTGATATTGTGCCGCAGCCAAATAACCATCGTCGTTCCAGTTTCCTGTCGCACGGTATACACCAAGAACGTTCATAGCATTGAAAAGGTTGGTAGCACGCAAATAAACATTCAAGAATGCTGCTTTTTTCTTTCCTTCTTTTCCAAATTCTAAGTTGAATGTGCGATCCAACTGCATATCCAAGCGGTACTGCCAAGGCAAACGTGAACCGTTCACTGTTCCGGTGATACCTCCTTGATTCGGGTTGATGAATCCTTCACTTGTAACGATGTTTTGAGACGTATAAGGCGAACCAGAGTAAATATTCGTTACAATGTTCAAACCTGTATTCTCAAGTACTTTTACATCACCGATCATCGGACCATTGTAGTCAGATCCTTCACCGTAACGGTAGTCCATCGTGATCGCAAATGCGTGACGTTGGTCATACGAATACGGGAATACGCTACGCAAGTTCGGCAAACCGGCAGTTTGCAAACCTGTCAATAACGCTGCTGCAGAAGTTGCATCAGAACCTGTACCATCAGCGAACTGCAAGGTATAGGCAGCAGTCATACGGATGTTACCAGTACGACGCAAATCGTAAGCAACTGTCAAACCTTTTACCGTACCGAAGTCACGGTTACCAAAAGTGCGGTAAGTGTTCGGATACGCTTCGAACACGTTAATCAACTGTACGTTGTTACGTTGTTCGCGGTAGAATGCAGAGATCTTCAAAGACGACGTCTTCGTCAACACCTGTTGGAATCCAAGTTCGTAATCGATCGTTTTCTCCGGAAGCAAGTTCGGGTTGTTAATGGTATTTGTTCTAGACTCAATGAACTGATAATCAATTGGGTTGAAACGCGCACCCGTAGTTGGACGTTTCGTCAAGATATCATAGTGAGCAAAGAACGAAGCTTCGTCAGAGATCGGGAACGAGAATGCCACACGCGGCATGACGTTGATCTGTGCCTTGTAATCTTCAAATGCATCTGCAGAAACACGTCCTTGCGTTGCATTTGATGGGTTTTTCAACCATGGCGCAATACCTGCTGCACCACGTACCAATTTCGGATCTTCTACAACGATACCATTTGCATCGTACCACGTATCTCCATTGCGGAAACCGTTGATCGCTGTTGGATTCGACACATCGTTCACATAAACAACGTAATCGTCTCCCATAGATTCCGGAATAGCAACCCAACCATAAGTAGAAGGATCTGTTTCAGCAATGGCACGTGCTTCAGATACATTGTTTGCAGAATACACCAAGTATTTATCCTTCAATACCGGTTGGTTCGCATCGAATACGTCAACACGTACCCCCACGTTGAACACGATGTCGTTGAAGGCAAATTTATCCATGATGTAACCAGCGATGTAAACCGGTTGGTACGATCCGATGAAGCGACGGTAGTTCCCGTTTTGATCAAACTCCTCGAAGTATTTTTGGATATCTGTCGCACCTCTTACCTTCTTCCCTGTGTGGTCGTAACCATAGTAGTTCACGAAGTTGTTACCGGAGTTCAACAATTCATCCGGAGAGAACATATCCAATTGGAAGGTATTCGGATCCATGTTGTCGATTACCATGAAGTCATTACCCGCTGGGTTGTAACCTAACTTTTGACGCAAATTGTAATCGAAGAAGGATTGATTGTCATTATTCTGTTGACCACCATAATTTCCTGTTCCAGATTCAAATGCATACCCTGCATTCAAACGATCGTAAGAAATCTGTTGGTAAGAACCGAAATCTTGAACGTGTGGATTCGCTAAGTCTAGCTCCGAAATGTGGTTGTTCGTCAACAAACGTGCTACTGTCCACAAGCTGATCGGTCCGGAATTTCCGTTCCCCCAACCGCGATCCCAACGTTGTTCGTATTCAACTCCTAGAGAGATGGAGTGGTCGCCGATATTCACCGATCCGGATCCTGTTACACGGAACTGATCGTTTTGTGATTTACCAAACGAGTTGTTTGGAGAACCGATGTTGTTCCAAATTCCGTACACATCTGTCGGGAAGTCTCCGTTACGCAACGCACGACCTTGTTGGATTTGCAAAAGCGTATTGTAATTCCCGTCAGGATTGTTTGCATAGATATCATAGTACTGCTGCGTGATCGCTGCCAAGGCACTGTTCGTTTCAGATGGCGTAAAGTAAACCATGTACTCATCCGGAACCGCACCCTGCACTTGATTTCCTGTAGCAGGATCAAATTGATAAGAAGTTTGGTAACGACGATCGAAGTAACCTACGTGTCCGTAGTTGAACAAGTTGAACTTGTGATTACGGTCGTAGAACTCATCTTGCGAACGCGAGAAGTCAACCATGATGTTGTACAACGCCGACTTGATACGTGAAGATGAACCTTCCGCTTTGTTTGAGAAACGTTGCGTGAAACGTCCGTAAGCACGCCAGTCCAAACTCTTGTAAACACCGAAGTTGGTAAAGTTCATCAACGAGTTCGTGTAGTTGTAGTTACTTCCGTAGTTGTAGTTGAACGATCCACCGAACGATAAGTTGATAGATGGCCCTGTATTCACGTCAATTTTCCCGGAACCTGTTAATGTTCCAGAAGCTGCGTTCATTCTCCAAGGCGTTTTCTCGAAATCGCTTGCGCGCAAGAAAAACGCATTGTGGAATGTACCGTTTCCATCTGCTGCCGGGCGAACCGGACTAGACAACAAGGCATCGCGTGCTTCCTTTTTAATGCGGTAGCTTCCTCCATTCAGCGGACGACTATCCAATTCGCTGGTATAGTTCACAGAAACCAAGAATCCAAGGATCGGTTTTGTTTTCTTTCCAGTAGAATCTTTTTTCATCAAAAGTGGACCAGACAACATCCCTTCTACCAGGTTGTAACCGAATTTATCCAATCCGATGACTTTTCCGTCGTAACCATCCGGATCTTTCCCTTTAAAGTAAAAACCAGAAGTTACTGCTTCGATCGATCCAAAATACTTCGCAGAAGGTCCACGAGTTGTAACCGAGATAATACCTCCGGTTGCATCCCCGTAGTTTGCAGGAAGACCACCAGTAATTACCGATACCTCTTCGATCGCAGACTTTGGAAGGTTAGACGATCCACGCACTTTGATACCATCAATGAAGAAGTAAGTACCATCTGAACGTGAACCACGTACAGAAATAGAACCCGATCCTTCATCCGTGTTTACACCACCCACAGTGGATGCCACTCCGGCAGCACTACGAACAGGTAAACGCGCGATGTCTTCACGCGTGATTGTAGCTCCTGACGGACCACCATCTTTCTCGATAAGCGGAACCTTGTAGGCAACTACGACTACTTCCTCGATCAATTGAGCATCCTTCGGGAAGCCCAATTCTGTGTTATCCAAGAACGTGATACGATCCGAAGAAATGATCACCCCTTTAATTGCGGTAGCTTGATAGCCTTCACCGGGGTTACTGATTTCCACATCGTACGATCCTGGAGCGAGGGAGTTAACCTGGAACTTTCCATCAAAATCGGTTGTTGCCGATCCGCGGAGCTGTCCATTTTGTTTTACGGCAACCAAAGTGTTTGGAATTGCCTCTTTGCTTTCCTTATCAATAACACTACCACGGAGTGTTCCCAAACCAGACTGGGACCATCCGCAAAGTGCTGTCAACAAGATACTTGCAAACAACAAGTTGAGTTTTCGCAACATAAGTACAGTTTAATTATACATCATTTTTTGGTGTAACAAAGCGTGTAAATATAGTAAAAATCGATGTGTTAACATTTCTTAAAACAGATTTGACAGAATTAAAAACTTAACAGACCTTAACACCATTTTCTCCTGAAAAACGCTATACAGTAGTTGTAAATCAACGAAATAGACACTTTAATAAAGCAATTCGCGTATTTTTCAACCCGACTTCCTTATTTTTGAGTCATGAATTTGATCCAGACTTTTAAGTTAAATGACGTTTTCATTTATTGTATGGAAATCGATCCAAATCAGTCTGAACTCATGCAAGCGGTGTTAACAGCGACAGAAGCAGAACGATTACACACCCTGCGCCACCCGATCAAAAAGCTGGAATTTCTGGGATCGCGTTTCCTGAAGCATCAATTGTTCGGCAACCAAGAAATGTACTATGATCCAACCGGAGCACCGTATCTTGAGAAGCAAGGTTACATATCACTTTCTCACGCCTACCCGTTCGTGGTATTGGCTGTTTGTGAAGATCATGTGGTCGGCGTGGATATAGAACCGATCACGGCCAAAGGAAGGAGAACCGAGCGTCGTTTTACCACAGAACCTGAAAAGCAGGCACTCCGATGTACGAGCGATGAAGATTACACGCGACTCTGGTCATTCAAAGAAACGCTCTACAAATTATCCAATCGAAATGGCTTGTTGTTTCAGTCGCATCTGATCGTAACTCCCAGTGATTCCGGTTATGTGGGCTACACCTTACATACCGATGGTTTTTACAAAACGTCCTTAGATTATCTGAAGATCGATGGTTTTTTAATAACTTGCAACACCAATAAACCCCTCCATGTCGGAAAGCATCTTCCATCAGTTTAGTCAAAAAAAAGGTCAAATCGCCCTGTTGATCGACCCGGAAAAAACGCAGGAAACCCAGCAATTGGTGGAATTGGTGCAAAAAGCGGAATTCGCCGGAGTACATTACTTATTTGTTGGTGGAAGTACTGTGTTGCGACGCGACATTGAACACGTAGTCAAAACCCTTAAAAAAAACACACGAATTCCAGTCGTTCTATTTCCGGGAGCAGCACATCAATTGAGTACCGAGGCAGACGCGTTATTGTTTTTAAATCTCTTATCCGGCAGGAATCCTGACTTTTTAATTGGTCATCAAGTACAATGTGCCGAAGAAGTTGCTGCCATGAACATCGAGGTGATCCCGACGAGTTACTTGTTGATTGACGGCGGAAAGCCAAGCAGTGTCGCGTATATCAGTCAAACCACACCGATCCCTCGCGATCAGGATTCGATCGTATTGAAAACAGCATTGGCCGGTCAGTTGATGGGGCAGCAAATCACGTATTTGGACGCTGGTAGCGGCGCACTAAATCCTGTTCCGCGATCCATGATCGAACTGCTTTCAAGTCGCTTACGCACACCTATTATTGTAGGAGGCGGAATTCGAACAATGGACAAATTGGAAGAGCTTTCCGTAGCTGGTGCGCATGTCTTGGTCATCGGAAATAAGATCGAGGCTGACATTGATTTCTTACTGGACATCAAAGCATTTGTTTCGAATCAATTAGCGGATTAAACACCGTTTACTCGAATAAGTGAACACTTTAATCAAAGAACCTGTTTTCCTTTTTATTATCTGAAATTTCGAAGTATATTTACGGTGTGCTAAAACTACGTTTAGAAAGCTTAAATGCACTCTCTGCAAACTAACTTCTTGTTTGTCAAAGATTTGCACCGTAACAAAGCCCTGCTTTTGAGACTGATGCGGCAGCACAATGCGGAAGAACGAAGTCGTTTTGGCTTTGGTTCGAAGCGAAGTTTAATAGTGTTACTTATCTAAAAATTAAAAAACATGCGCAAACAAATACTTTTGGGAGCTTTAACAGCGTTCGGGTTGGGGTTAAGTTTGCAGGTTACTGCGCAGGAAGGTTCTTTCCACTGTGGATTGCCGAGTAAACTCAAAGAGATGTACGAGCAAAATCCAGGATTGGAGGCCGACCTACAACAACTTTTCTTGAACAACAAACACGTTGTTCACAACGGAACCAAATCCAATACAGTCTACAAAATTCCGATTGTGTTTCACATCGTCCATGAGTACGGTGCAGAAAATATCACGGATGCACAGGTCTATGACCAAATGGAGATCTTGAATGAAGATTTCCGCAAATTGAATGCTGATATCGCAGCGGTTGTTCCACCTTTCGATACATTGGCAGAAGATGCACGCATTGAGTTCGTATTGCCAACGATTGATCCGTTCGGAAACGGTACAACCGGTATTGAGCATATCTACTCGCACCAAACAAATCAAGGGGACGACTACTCGAAACTGAATCAGTGGGCGCGTTCTCAGTACTTGAATGTTTGGGTTACCAAATCTATTGGTGCATCAGGAGTTGCAGGATACGCATACTATCCGGGAGCAACAACAGGATTTTTCTTCTGGCCTGATGGGATCATCATCTTACACGATTACATTGGTAGCATCGGAACAGGTACACCATTCCGCTCGCGTGCTTTGACTCACGAGATCGGTCACTACCTTGGCTTGCCTCACACTTGGGGTAACGACAACGATCCGGGAGTGACTGCCAGCTGTACCCAGGATGATGGAATTGATGATACACCAAACTGTATCGGTCAAACTTCATGTAATAACTTGAACGCAAACACATGTAACGATATGAACAACTCTACCGGGTACTGGTCATTTGACGTGATCGACAACGTTCAGAACTATATGGAGTACTCTTACTGTTCGAACATGTTTACGAAAGGACAAGTTTCGGTTATGCGCAATACGTTGATCACAGAAACTGCATTCCGCAATAACTTGTGGACAGATTCAAACTTGATCGCTGTAGGTGCCATGGGTACTCCGGGAGTTGCGAAACCAATTGTTGACTTCTCATTGAACCGTCGCAATATCTGTGAAGGCGATGATATTACCATGATCAATGCAACGTACAACTTGGCACCGGGAACAAACACCACATACCAGTGGTCATTCCCAGGTGGAAATCCAGCTACATCTACTTCTGCTAACCCAGTTGTAAATTATGCTACAGCCGGTCATTACAGTGCTACATTGATCGCTACGAACGAAAACGGAGCAGATACTATGTACTACCACAATATGGTTTACGTTGCACCAGGATGGACTGAGCGCTACGGACCATACAATGACGATTTCAATAGTACAACTGATTTCTGGATGGTGCGTAACCCAGAGAACAACCATGCTCGCTTCCACAAAGTGAATACTGGTGGAGTTGGTAACACGGCATGCTACAAATTGAACAACTTCAAAGACGTTAGTAATGCACAATTGTTCTCAGAAGATTACTTCTACTACAGCCGTCTTGGAAATTCAAAAGACCAATTGATCTCTCCAGCTTACGATTTGTCGAATACAACAAACGTAACAGTTACTTTCGACTACGCTTACGGAACAAAAGCAACAACGTTGGAAGACATCACAGAAAAAATTATTGTTTATTCTTCTCGTGACTGTGGTAAGACATGGAACTTGCGCACAACAATCGACGAAGCTGACCTGATTACTGCAGGATATGTTGGAAACAACAACTTTACTCCTACTAACGCTAGTCAGTGGAAACAAGCTTCTTTCAACTATTCTACAAGCGGATTGGATACACGTACACGTTTCCGCATCGAGTTTGTTGCATCTGATTTCTCTTCTAACTTGTATATCGACAACTTCAATGTTTCTGGAACACTTGGTATCGCGGATAACGGAATCGTGAACAACATCGCGATCTCTCCAAACCCGGTAGCTGCTGGTTCGGATGTGACAATTGAGGTGACTGATGCGACAGAAGGAATGCAATTGCAGTTGGTTGACATCAACGGTTCATTGATCTCTTTGACACAAGTTGTTGGAGCGAACGGAACGCAGGTGATCACCATCCCAATGAATGTTGCGAAAGGATGTTACTTCATCAATGCTGTTCAAGGGAACGCAAAATCTACTCACCGCGTAGTAGTTTACTAAGAACTAACACACAACATGATACAAAGCCCCTTTTCTTTGGAGAAGGGGCTTTTTTTTGGATACTTTTTCTATTTTCGAATAAAACTGCAGATGATCGATCCGTACCCATATGAAGCTCCAGCGTATCAAAGTATTCGCTATTACCGCTTCTTCAATGAAGACGGGATGGAATACAACGTTCAATTTGCGCGGGATCAACAGGTCATCAGTAAAGTCTTTGTGGATCTTAGCCTAAAAAATGAAGACGATGAATATGCAACTGTAAAAACCGGGGATCCGTACAAGATCATGTCAACGGTACTTCATATACTTCAAGATTACCTGGAACAAAATCCGCTACTTGACTGTGTCATTTTTACGGCAGTGGAAGAGGTCGATCAAAAAGAAAACCGCCGTTTACTTTTATTTGAGCGATTTTGTAAGCAATTTCGCAGTATGGATGGCTGGAACTATCATATTACCGGATCTACCATCACATTAACAAAATAAAACATGGACGAAGCGCTTCTCAAGCAAATTACCCTGGATGCAAGTTCCGAACTGGGCTTGGATCAATTCAACACCTTGCAGACATTCTTGCTAAAGCGGATCAAAACCGGTGAATCACTCGCTTTGCACTTTCCGGAAGAAACAGAAAGCATCGATCTCTTGTTGCAGGTACTGAGTGTATTTAAAGCGCCACAAGCATTTGAAGGTTCTCCGCGTGTTTTGTGGATTACCGACACGGTCGATCGCGCACGTCGCATGGCTCAAGATTTGAAGCACCTCTGTCGACGATCCGAAATAGCTGTGGAATTAGCAGACGACAAAGGCAAGATCATCGAACAACGCAATCATATTTTTGAAGGTGCCGATATCATCATAGGAAATCCGAAACGCCTGCACGAATTATATAACCAGAACGGGATCCATGTGAATCAATTGAAATTGGTGATCATCGACCAACTGGACAGCTATGTGAAACATCCCCCAACGATGCAATTCATTCGCCGGATCAATGAAAGTTTGCCAAAATGTCAATACCTTTTTGTGCAACAGGACAAGCAAGAACGGATCACCAACTTTATCAATGAATTGGTCCCTTTCCACAAAACCTTGGATCAAAGTAGTTTATAACCCCGCAACAAGAAGGCCATGACAAATAAAACCTATCAACAGCTTAAACAGATCAGTGGATTGATCAACGTGGTGGCTTTCGGATGTGCACTTGCTCTACTCTTGAATTACACCTTCGGATTTGCCGGTTTGTTGAAATTGGGTTTATACCTTTTTGGATTTGCCTCGCTGATCATTGGGTTTGTTCTGGCTAAATTTGATCCGGACAGTCAAAATCGCATCAATCCTTTTTTTTGGATCGGGATCGGGTTACTTTTTTTCGGTTTGATCATGCGTATAAACCACTGGCCCTATAGTACTTTTGTGATCCTTCCGGGCGCTTTGTTTGCCGGGATCAGTTATTTCCTGAATCCAAATTCTCCGCGTAAAAACGATTCGGACGATCTTTTAGACAACTAAATCAATCCAATTTTGTTACTTTCATCGTAGATCCGGTATCATGATGAAAACCCTTTTTGCTTGTTTGATAATTGCAGTGCTAAGTTCACTCAATCCTGTACACGCCCGAAAATTCTACATTAACCCGAAAAAAACAAGTCAATTCTTACCAGCGAATGGACTGAAGTATCTGATCTCGTCGCAAAAACTTACTCCAAATCAGGCATTTGCACAACTAACCCGCTTCGAAACGGCCACGGACGCCATGATCAATTTAGGATTTGAACGCTCAGATGTGTGGTTCTACCTTGAATTTGTAAATCCTTCCAACAAGCGCATTGTTCGCAACCTGCATTTGTCCAACCCCATTTTGGATGAAGTAGATGTTTTCCGTGGCCAGAACAACGGTTGGACGTTGATCGGTAAAGGCGGCGACCAACGCACGCAAGCGCTGAGTCAGCATGACTATTTGTCCTTTCCTATTACACTAGAGCCGGAAAGCACCACAAAATTGCTACTTCGCGTCAATAACGGAGGCGAACAATTCTACTTCAAAACCACATTGGAATCTCCGATTTACACTTTAAATGAACAAAGCAGGAATCAATTATTCTTTGGAGTGCTTTTCGGGATCATGGGATTTATCATCATTCTCAATCTGGCCGTGGGATTGCTTTTCCGTCAACGGATCGCCTATTGGTACACGGGTTACGCACTAACGTTTACGCTTTTACAATTTTCGTTACTCGGACTTGCCGCCAAATTCCTGTGGCCGGAGATGACTTTTTTGATCAATCGCGCCAATCCGCTTTTTGCCAGTTTGGGTGTTTTCTTCTTTTTGCGCTTTACCCTGGAATACCTGAACATTCACAGTCATTTACCACGTATCGCACAATTTTTCAAGAAATTCCAATGGGTTCTGTTACTCAACGCGGCTATTTCTTTGCTTCCTGACCCAATCTTCCTGTGGATATCCGCCATAGCGATCAATGGACTCACCTTGCTACTCAATTTATCGATCTTCGTTCCCTTGTTCATCATTCTTCGCAAAAGGGAGCGTGCTGCACTCACCTATCTGGTGGCCTTTTCCGTATTGCAAACAACCGTTTTCATCTTTGTACTGCGCAATTTCGGATTGATACCAGATAGTTTCTTAGCCGATTATGGCTTACAACTAGGCACGGCTATCGAAATGGTTATTTTGACTATCGGAATTTTGCAGCGCTTCAAATACATCAACGATTCATCGATACAAGCGCTCGCTGAAGCTAATCAACTGAAAGACAACTTGAACGTTCAGTTGGAATCCGAGGTAAGACTGCGTACGGCTGAAGTGATCCAGCAGCGCAACCAATTAGCTGAAAAGAACGAAGAGATCCTCGATTCGATCAATTACGCCAAACGCATTCAGCAAGCGATCTTACCCAGTCTGGATCTCAGCCATGTCCCACTGGATTTTCACTTGTGGTATGCCCCGAAAGACATCGTAGCAGGCGATTTTTACTGGTTGGCATCCCCGGAGATCAACGGTCAGCAATTCACCTTTTTTGCGGTAGCAGACTGCACGGGACATGGAGTGCCGGGTGCCATGATGAGCGTTTTGTGCACCAATGCCTTGAATGAAAGCTTGCGCGAATTGCAAACGGCTAGTCCTGCCGCACTTTTGGAACATGTCAACAACTATCTAAAACACTATTTGAGTACCACGGAGCAGCAGCTGGCGGATGGCATGGATATTTCATTAGGCTGTATCGATCCGGTGAGCAAACTACTGATCTGGTCTGGAGCAAATAATCCCATTTGGATATCACGCAAAGACACCACACACTTTTTGGAGCCTACAAAGCGACCGATCGGAAAGAGTGAACGCCACATTCCTTTCCGGGAAATGGAGATCCAATTGGAAGCCGGCGACCGCTTGTTCCTATTTTCAGATGGCTTTCCGGACCAGTTTGGCGGAGAACACGGGAAAAAGATCAAGACCAAAGGCTTGCGTGCATGGTATGAATCCAGTTTAGCACTTCCGGCCCCCGAACAATTGGAGCAGCTAAAAAACGCCTTTTACACCTGGAAAGGCAGCGAAGAACAACTCGACGATGTCTGTGTTTTGCTGGTAGAAGTGCGTTAGAAGGTCGCTTTTAAGCTCATGTCCAAACTTTTGAAGCTGTGAGTCAAGGCACCTACAGAAATGTAATCTACGCCCGTTTCTGCGAATGCACGGATGCTTTCCTTGGTGATTCCTCCGGATGCTTCGGTTTCGTAGCGACCGTCAATCATGATCAAAGCTTCGCGCAGCAGATCAGGGGTGAAATTGTCCAACATGATCCGATCAACTTTTCCGGTATCTAAAACCTGTTGCAATTCATTCAGATCACGCACTTCGATCTCTACTTTGAGCGATTTCCCCAAGGTGTGCAGATATTCCTGCGTGCGTTCGATAGCCTGGCGAATACCTCCGGCAAAATCAATGTGGTTGTCTTTCAGCATGATCATGTCGTACAGCGCGAAACGGTGATTGTGTCCTCCGCCAATGCGAACCGCCCATTTTTCCATGTAGCGAATACCGGGTGTGGTTTTACGCGTATCGAGCAAGCGCGCAGGCGTTCCGGCGATCAACGTCACGTATTCGTTGGTTAGGGTAGCAATTCCGGACATGCGCTGCATGAAGTTCAACAACAACCTTTCCGCCCCCAAAATGGAACGGGCACTACCACGCACAACAAACGCAATATCGCCCGGCTTAACAGGAGTGCCATCCGTGATAAACGTCTCAAATTCAAGCGCCGGATCTACTTCCTTGCAGATCATTTCAGCCAATTCTACGCCGGCAATGATCCCGGTATCTTTTACCAACAATTTCGCTTCTCCTTGTGCATTTACCGGAATACAAGCCAATGCGGAATGATCGCCTTCACCAATATCTTCGCGCAAGGCATTTTGAATGATCTCCTTTACCATACACCAAAGTTAGTGGCTTTCTGCAGAGCTAGGAAAAATGGGGACAAAAAAAATCCTGATTGCTCAGGACTTCAATATGGAAATGCTCTCGATCTTGTATTCTCCGGAAATCTTGGCCCATTTCACCGTCACCCGATAGGTTTCGCCTTTGGCCTGGTAATTCCCCATCGCACTGGCTCCATCACCGACAGCTCCTTTGTAGGAAAACTTGAAGGTATTGGCAGGATTTTTCTGGAAGAAATCTTTCAGGATCTGGGTGGCTTGCGAACTGGCATATACCCCATCCTTTTCAAAGACATTCAATAGGATCTTATCTTTTCCGTAACTCACCACCTTCGCGGCATCGCCTTCGGCAAAGGCGCGTTCAACTTGCGTGTAAGGAACATCTGCCCCAACAATGCTCAGTAAAAATGCAGTCAGCAAGGAAAATACAATACCCATCATTCCAATTTTTAAGACGGCAACGAATAAGCAAATATAGTGCCTAAGTGGATGCGTGCAACAAAAAATATCGTTCTATCTGGTATGTCAACGGTTTCAGCGGAAATCCGTTTATTTGTACATGCAGCAAAAATGGAGCGCCCTATCATGGACAGTTTTGGGATTACTGGTGATCCTCGGCTGCTTTTTTCTGGAAAAACACCATTTTCAACTTCCCGGAGGCATCCACGAAACAGCAGACGACGCTTCGTATCTTCGACCGGCCGAGAATTTTGTAGATCACGGTATCTGGAAGGACAATTCTGAAGGACCTTCCGCCTACGTGCAACGTCCGCCTATTGTTGGATTGTTGTATGCGCCGGGTTATTGGATCGCTCCACACCAAGCTTCGATCATTTTTTTCGTGATCGCCGTGATCGTACATGCCTTTTCGATCAGGTGTTTGTACTTCTTGTTGTCTGCAACCGATAACCGCTGGCGATCTGCCGGCATGCTCCTCTACACGGTTCTCCCCTGTTTTAGCGGTTTCTTGAGCTACTCGATCAGTGAAGCGTTGGTGGTGAGCGTAACCGTGATCGGTATTACACTGTTCTATCTAAACCGATCGGGATTTATTCTCGGGAGCTTTCTATTGTTCATTTACCTCTTTCGACCTGTACTACTACTCTTGTTCTTGCCGTGGTTCGTGATCCGCTTGCGCGAACGGCTGCATGTGGTGGGACGCACGTGGAAACTGGTGTTTTTGGGTTTACTGCTAATTACCTTGGGATGGGAAGCGCGAAAAGCCTATTATACCGGGCACTTGCTCGATCCACATCCCATTTATCACGAAGCGAACCAGACCGTGTATCGACCGCCGCACGAAAAACTATCGAACTTGTTTCGCGTGTGGGAGAGCAAACCGGAATTGTTTCACGAACTCTGCGGAAAAGCACTAGAAAACCAACTCCATGAAACGAACGTTGTAGACTATTGCCGCGAGCGAACAGCCCCGATCGACGCCCGTTTACTGACGCACCTTTTGAAACAATGGGCTGCAATCAATCAAAAAGCATTGGAAGAACGCGCGCTGACGCTGACTTCAGGAGAGATAAACCTCATCCGGGATCTGAAACGCATCCGCAAAGAATTGGTGGCCAATTATCCGTGGCGCTACTATGTGTACACGCCCCTGCAAGGCATGAAGGAGCAACTGCCGAAAAGTCATTTGAATCTCGGTATTTTTCAGGAAACGTACCGTGGAAATCTATTGGTAGAATTGCTACGCACACTCTGCTTGGGGTTGGTGCTCCTCTGTTTTGTCTTAGTGCCTGCCAGTATTTTTTACAAACATCCGCTGCGTCCGATGGCGATCGGTATCGTTTTGTATTTCCTGTATCTGTTCTGGGTGCAGCGCATGAATGAAGACCGCTACCTGCTTCCGGCTTTCGTGACGGCCTTTTGTTGCCTCTTCTTTTGGGGAAATGCGCTGGTAAAAAGTCGTAGAAAACCGCATTAAAAAAGGGCCATTTCCTTGCGGAAACAGCCCTCACCAATAGTTATTTCTCGTTGTGTTGTTTATTTAGCCACAATGATGAACTCCGTACGGCGGTTCAGCTGATGTAGTTTTTCCTTTTCCACCCACAAATACGTGGCTTCAATTTGCTCATTCGAGATCTTCAATTGCGTTTCACCGTATCCTTTTCCGGTAATGCGGTTGCGCGAGATGCCTTTCGACACGATGTAATCTACGGAAGACTTCGCACGCTTATCAGATAAGATCTGGTTCTCGTCATCTGTACCGCGGGCATCTGTATGGGAACCCAAGGCGATCTTCATTTTCGGATTGTCCTTCAGGATCTTCACGATCTTATCCAATTCTTCAGCTGCATCCGGACGAATGTTCCATTTGCGGTAGTCGAAATAGATCGGATTGATCACCACCCCCAGATCTGTTCCCACTTCCAGTTCCGCCACCAATGGATTGATCACCTCGTTCAAGTGCACCGTTGGTTCGCCTCCAAAGGACAATTCGGCATCCACAGAAGTTGGCGCATACCCGTTTTTCACCACATCCAAATGCACCTTCAATTTATCTCCCGGCAATTTCCCGAAAATAGAATCCGAAATGAAAAATCCTTTCGAATCGGTCAAAACAGAAGCTAAAACTGTCCCGGTATTCGCATCCTTCAAGGTGATCTGCGCATCGGCTACCACCTCGTTCGTTTTGCTATCTCGGATGACCCCGTCAATGAAATACAAGCGCGACAGTTTCCCCGTGGAATCTAACCACAACTCGCGGTAAACCACTTGCTGCAAGTACCCACAGTTTGTTGAAAGCGTATCTGAGTATACGATGTCTTTTCCATCGTTGCGCGTGTATACCAAATCGTATTGGGAACACAACTCCAGATCCGACATGAAGAAGCCATCGCGGAAACGCGGGAACATGTGCTTCACCGGTTTATCTGTGCAATTTTTACATTTCAGGTCCACCGCCAAATCAGCCGGCATCTTCGCCCCATTGCGCAAGCGGATGTTCCCCTTCAAAACTGCCAAAGGATAAATTCCCAAATAATCGTTCTTGATCACGTAAATGTCCTTCTCGCCTTTTCCATCCGGACGCACGGAAGTCAAGTAACCGGTGTATCCGTCGAAGGTTGTGGTGTAAAACAGATCGTCGCCCGTAGAATTGAAGGGATGTCCCAAGTTCATGGGTTTCGACCAATTTCCGACAGAATCCAAAATGGATTGAAAAATATCAAATCCTCCCATGGACGTTTCCCCGTTGCTGGAAAAGTACAAGGTTTTGTTGTCGATGGAAATGAAGGGCGATTCCTCGTCGAAGGGCGAATTCAGGGTTGGTCCACAGTTTACCGGTTCTCCCCACTCGCCGCTTTCTTGCTTTTCGCAGCGGTAGATATCGCGTCCACCAAAACCGCCTTTTTTGTTCGACACAAAGTACATCGTTTGTCCATCCGGCGTTACGGTACAATGCGTTTCCCAATTATCCGTATTGATCTTTTTGTTTTCGATACGGTCGATCTTCTTGAATCGCTCGTTCGTCTCGTTCGAGAAAAAGATATCTCCACCACCTTCGGTGTCCTGGTACAAATAAATGCGGCGTTCATCCGGACTTACAGCCATGGTAGCTTCGTTTTGTGCCGGATCACAGAAATCGATCCGATCCGGTTTTGTCCATGTACTGTCTGTTTTCACATAGGACACGTAAATGTCTTCCGGATATTGATACAAGCGGTCATCGCGGTATTCCGTCAGGTCATTTTCATCCCATCGACGGCGCGAAGTGAAAAACAGGGCCGATCCATCCAGGGAGATCACCGAAGAATATTCCGGTTTTGGGGTATTCACAGAGTCACCGACATTCTCGATGATCGCCGTTTTGGGGTGCGCCAATTCGTAGGCCGCTACTTCACACTGTTTCAAGTGCAATTTGGCCATCAGGATATTTGCCGATTTGGGATTCGACAGGCTGATGAATTCGTTGTAAAAGGCCTTCGCTTTGTCGATCTGCAATTTCAAGTGGTAGCAACGCGCCAAAACGAACAAGGCATCCGTTGGTGCTTTTTGTTCGGTGGTGCTGTATTGGTCCCAGATCTTTGTGGTTTGTTCCACCGCCTTTTCCAAGTACGGCAAGGCATTTACATAATCACTACTCAACTCCATCAAGATGTAGCCTTTTCGGTAATTGTAATTGCAGTTATTCGGTTGACGAGCCAATAATTTATCCACCAACAAATTGGCCTGATAGAAATAGCCATCGTTCATCATGTTCGAACATTCAAACAACTGTTCCTTTTCAGGAGCTTGCTCCAAGAGGTACATCAAACGCGTCGTATCGTTTTGGCTGTAAATTCCCACAGACAGGGACAAAAAAGCAAGTAGCAGCAACTTTTTCATGATCCTTTTAGCTTACAAAGTGCAGAGCGGTTTACGCAAGGTTTTGGTTTAAGTTACGAACAAGCTCCCCATTGAACAAAAAAATCGCGAATTAGTTGTACTTTCGTGTATGCACGTTACGCTACTCTGCATCGGAAAAACAGGAAAAGCCTTTTTGGAGGAAGGGGAAAAAGAGTACCTGAAACGCCTGTCGCATTACCTGTCCTTTGAATTAAAGGTACTGCCTGATGTGAAGCAAGCCAAGAGTTTGAGTGAAGAACAGATCAAACAAAAAGAGGCTGAAATGTTCCTCGAGAAGATCCAAGCAACAGACACGGTTTTTTTACTGGATGAAAACGGCAAAACATTCGATTCTGTTGGTTTTTCGCGTTTTATGCAAGAGCAATTCAACCGCGGGGGCAAACAACTGTACTTTTTGGTGGGCGGACCCTACGGCTTTCACAGCAGCATCTACACCCGTGCGCAAGGAAAAATTTCACTCTCATCCATGACTTTTTCGCACCAAATGATCCGTTTGTTCTTCATTGA
>CAYRVL010000014.1:0-4335 GCA_964427665.1 uncultured Fluviicola sp.
CGCAAATACCAAACAGAACGTTTGGCAACCATCATTCATTCCGTTACAAAATGACCCAAAAACTACTCATACTCGATTACAATGCCGGCAATTTGCGCTCGGTGGTGAAAAAAGTGGAACGCCTGGGTGCACAGGTGGTGGTGAGTGGAGATCCGGCCGAAGTGCGTCGGGCAGATAAGATCATCATGCCCGGTGTGGGTCATTTTGGGAATGCCATGAACTACTTGCAACAAAGTGGATTGGCAGACGCCTTGAACGAGTCGGTATTGCAGCGCAAAACGCCAATTCTGGGCATTTGTCTGGGGATGCAGCTCATGGCTGCGTACAGCGAAGAAGGAAATACGACCGGATTTGGATGGATCAACGCCCAGATCAAGCGTTTTCAAGTGAGCGATCCGGTGCGTTACAAAGTGCCGCACATGGGCTGGAACACCGTTTCGTTTAAAAAAGACAGCGTATTGAACGCCCAACTGCCTGCCGATCCGGAGTTTTATTTCGTGCATGCCTATCACTTCACGGATACGGAACCGACTGCCATCCTGCATGAAACCACGTATGATTATCCGTTCGTTTCGGCAGTGGAAAAAGAGCACATTTTCGGGGTGCAGTACCATCCGGAGAAGAGTCACGAAACCGGTGAGCAGCTAATGCGCAATTTTATAACCCTTTAAGTTTCCGGTATGTTCAGACCGCGCGTAATTCCCGTTTTACTGTTGAAAAACAATGGCTTGGTGAAGTCTGTGAAATTCAAACAGCATACTTACATCGGCGATCCGATCAATGCCGTGCGCATTTTCAATGACTTGCGCGCCGACGAATTGGTGTTTCTGGATATCGATGCCACGGCGCAAGGTCGCTGTATTTCTCCGGAATTGGTCAAGGATATCGGTGACGAAGCCAACATGCCGGTTGCGGTAGGCGGCGGGATCAGAACAATTGCGCAGATCCGTGAACTGATCCATGCGGGCGCAGAAAAGGTGATCATCAATGCAGCTGCTGTAGCCGATCCGGCGTTCATTCGCGAGGCGGCAGAAACGTTTGGCTCTTCGACGATCGTGGTTTGTATGGACGTCAAGAAAAAATTTCTTGGAGGTGTTCAAACCTGGACTGTGAACGGATCCAAAGCCAGCGGTCGCACACCCATTGCCTGGGCGCAAGAATTGGAACAACTTGGAGCCGGCGAACTGATCGTACAAAGCATTGAGCGCGACGGAACCATGGAAGGCTACGACCTGTCCCTGATCCGCAGTGTTTCGGAAGCCGTAAGCATCCCGGTTGTAGCATTAGGTGGCGCCGGAAAACTGAGCGACATGGAGCAAGCGTTCACCGAAGGTAAGGCTACCGGATTGGCTGCCGGAAGTTTATTTGTCTATCAAGGCAGCATGAAAGGTGTGTTGATCAATTATCCGGATAAGGCCGAACGTTCATTCTAAATCCCCATTCGTTCGTTCACGAGCGCAGCGTGCGAATCTTTCTTTCAGAACATTTTGATTTGAACGCAGCATGCTTAACTTTGTTCTATGACTACGGCTTATCGTCAATGTACGCGTTGTGTGATGGATACAACAGACCCGGACATCGTTTTTGATGCGGAGGGACACTGCAACCATTGCAATGAGTACTACAACAATATTCAAAAAGATGTGTATGACGGTGTCCGTTCTGACCAGCAATTACAAGCCATTGTAGCCAATATCCAAGGGGCAGGTCAGGGCAAGAAATACGATTGTTTAGTAGGAATTTCCGGTGGTGTAGACAGTTGCTACACGGCGTATCTCTGCAAAAAACTAGGCTTGCGTCCGCTGTTGCTACACCTTGATAATGGCTGGGATTCTGAGATCGCTGTGCGCAATATCAAGAACGTGGCACAGAAACTGGACTTGGATTACATGAGTTATGTCATGGACTGGGAAGAATTCAAACAGATCCAGTTGGCGTTCTTGCGTTCATCGATCGTTGATATCGAGATCCCGACAGACATTGCCATTCCGGCGTCTTTACACGAAGTTGCAGCCAAAAACGGCATCAAATACCTCATCTCAGGCGGGAATTACACCTCAGAGGGAATTTTGCCACGTCAATGGGGCTATCACGTGATGAAAGACATGAAGTTGTACGATCACATCGTGAAAACGTATGGCACCGTGAAACGGAAAAAAGTGCCGGCGATCGGTTACTTTGGCGAGGCCTATTACAAATTCGTCAAAGGGATCAAAACCATATACTTGCTGAATTACATTCCATACAACAAAGACGAAGCACGCAAATTTCTGGAAACGGAATTGGGATGGCAATACTATGGTGGAAAACACTACGAGTCGCGCTACACCGGCTTTTGGCAATCCTATATGTTACCCGTTAAGTGGAACATCGATTACCGTTTGGCTACGTTTTCCACGCAGATCTGCGCAGGTCACATGACACGTGAAGAAGCGTTGAAACTCTTGGAAGAACCATCTTTTGACCCCGCGAAAGTAGCAGAGGATAAACAGTTCATCTGTAAAAAGCTCGGTATTTCGTTGGAAGAATTCG
This sequence comes from uncultured Fluviicola sp., assembly GCA_964427665.1. GTDB lineage: Bacteria > Bacteroidota > Bacteroidia > Flavobacteriales_D > Crocinitomicaceae > Fluviicola. The sequence goes on from CAYRVL010000014.1 coordinate 2,533, forward strand.
ACCGCATCTTGGCACTTCCGCCAAAAACATATAAAGATTTCCCGAACGACGAAGCGCGGATCGAAGGCATCTATCGCCTTTACCGCAAATTGTTCCCCAATAAACGATTGTAATGATGAAGCGCGTTCTGTACCTTTCGTATGACGGTATGACAGATCCGCTCGGACAAAGCCAGGTTCTCCCCTATTTGATCGGACTGACGGAACTGGGCTACACGTTCACGCTGATCAGTTTTGAAAAGCCGGATCGCTACAAAAAAGACAAACCGCACATCCAACGTTTGTGCGACCAGCACGGCATTGAATGGATTCCCCTGCATTACACCAAGAAGCCGCCGGTCTTGTCGACACTTTTCGACCTACAGCGCATGAAGCGACTGGCCTTGAAGCTCCATCGTCAGGAAGCATTTCAATTGGTACATTGTCGCAGTTATTTATCGGCTATGGTTGGACTGAGCTTGCAACGAAAAGGCGTAAAAATGCTCTTCGACATGCGCGGATTTTGGGCCGATGAACGGGTTGAGGGAGGAATTTGGAATGTGAAGAATCCTCTTTTTAAAGGGATCTACAACTATTTCAAACGCAAAGAGAAGCAATTCTTCCGACAAGCAGATGCGATCGTCAGTTTGACTGAGACCGGAAAAAAAGAGATCTTATCCTGGCAACTGGAAGAAGTTCAAGCGTCCGATATCACCGTGATACCTTGTTGCGTCGACTTGCACTTATTCGATCCGGAGCACATTGAAAACCAAGACCGCGAGCGCCACAAACGCAATCACCAATTGGAAAATCACTTCGTGGTGGGTTACGTGGGATCTATCGGTACGTGGTACATGCTGAAAGAAATGTTGTTGGTGTTCAAGCAGATCCGCAAGCAACATCCGAATGCGATCTTTTTGTTCGTCACGAAAGAAAACCGCCGCACGATCTGGAAAGTGGCTGAAAAGCTGCATTTGAGTCGAGATACCATTCAAATTGTTTCCGCACGCCATTCCGATGTACCGGCTTACATTTCTTTGTTCGATTGTTCGATCTTCTTCATCCGACCTACCTTCTCAAAAACGGCCTCTTCGCCAACGAAACAAGGTGAATTGATGGCGATGGGCATTCCCTTGATCTGCAATTCCGGCGTGGGCGATACCGAGCACATTGTACGCACCTACAAAGCGGGAATTGTTTTGGATGATCTATCTGAATCCGCAATCGAAGCGTTTTCATTGGATTTGTCATCCTTCGATCGCGCACAAACACAAGAAGGCGCAAAAAATTATTTCGGACTCGACAAAGGCGTCGCTTCCTATGCCGGTATTTACCGAAAATTGATCTAAATGACGCCGCCGAAAAAAAAGATCCTGCACATCATTGCGCCTTATCCACGCGGAGAAGCACCATCTCAGCGATTTCGTTTCGAGCAATACCTGACCTTTTTAGAAGACAAGGGCTTTGAGATCCGTTTTCATGCATTTCACACGCAAAAAAGTTGGGATCGACTGTATCAGCCGGGTCAGTTTGGAGTCAAGTTTTTAGAGCTATGCTGGAATTTTCTCAGACGCATTGGATTGCTCGTTCAATTGATCGGTGCCAAACACATTTTCATGCACCGCGAAATGACACATATTGGTCCGCCGGTGTTTGAATGGATCTTGGTGAAGGTTCTTCGGCGCTCGTACATTTACGATTTCGATGATGCCATTTGGATCCCGAATTACAGTGCCGCCAACGCGCGTTTCCAGAAACTGAAGTGTTATTGGAAGGTGAATAAGCTCATGCGTTGGGCTAAAGTGGTAACTGCCGGGAACGATTA
>CAYRVL010000014.1:4435-15739 GCA_964427665.1 uncultured Fluviicola sp.
AAGAGGGCGTTGGGTGGTTTCGGCTTGCCTCAAATCATTACGATCCGCAACCGACGCATTCGATATGGCTATCCATAGGGCGCACGCCGTTCATTTTCATTTGTAAATTGTGGATCTTATCGCGGATGTCCATGTCTTCGAACATATTTCCGGTCAATTGTGTTTCCAAGTGCGCGATCTCTTCTTGAATGGTTGTCATTGTTTGTTCCATGTCTGTACGTTTTTATATTTCTTCAAAAGTAGTAAGCTGACAGCATGGATCCAAAATACCGCGGCGCAAGTTTTTCCCAGAGTTTTAAACAATGAACTCCGAAATGTCCTGCATGTCTGACAAGTTGCTTATTTTTAGCCTGCATCAAGGCTTTTGAATATGTGTGGCATTACCGGATACATTGATTTTCAACGTAAAACGAGTTCGGAAATTCTAAAAAGAATGACCGATCGTTTGGAACATCGCGGTCCGGATGGCAGTGGTACCTGGGAAATTCAAACCGATCATTTCAGTTTGGGCTTTGGTCACCGGCGTTTAGCAATTCTGGAACTGAGCGAGTTGGGTGCACAACCGATGCACTGGCAAGACCACACGATCGTTTTCAATGGCGAGATCTATAATTTTCGCGAAGTCCGGGCTGAACTGGAAACTTTAGGACACCAGTTTCAATCCGATTCTGATACAGAAATGATCCTACACGCCTACCAGCAATGGGGACCAGCTTGTTTGCACAAGTTCATCGGGATGTTTGCGATCGTGATCTACAGTCAGCTTACTAAAAAACTATTCATTGCCCGGGATCGCGCCGGTGTTAAACCCTTGTTCTTGTACGATCACCAAGGCGTTTTTCTTTTTGCATCCGAATTGAAATCGTTTCATGAGCACCCGGCCTTTACCAAAGAATTATCGATTCCTGCGGTACACGCGTTCCTGCAATACGGGTCGGTGCCCACACCACACTGCATCTTCAAACACTGTATCAAAGTAGAACCGGGACATTTCATTGAAACCACCGTTGATGCACAATTCAGCTTGAAACAACAGTCGTATTGGTCGGTTTACACCTGGTACAACTTACCTAAATTGACTTGTTCGGATGCCGAAGCCAAAGAATCCGTGGAAAAACTCTTGGTTTCCGCGTGCAATTACCGCATGGTTTCCGACGTTCCGGTGGGGATTTTTTTAAGCGGCGGCTATGACAGTACGGCTGTTGCCGCGATCTTGCAAAAAGACCGCACGGAAAAATTGCGCACTTACACGATCGCCGTTCCGGATATTGGTTTGAATGAAGCGACATACAGTAAACGCACCGCGGAGATCTTGGGAACGGATCACACGGAGTACAGCTGTACCGCTCAAGAAGCCATCGACCTGATTGCCGACTTGCCCTACTTTTACGATGAACCTTTCGCGGATTCCAGTGCAATCCCTACGACATTGGTGAGTAAAATTGCCCGTCGGGAAGTTACCGTTGCGCTTAGCGCGGATGCCGGGGATGAAGTCTTTGGCGGATACAACCGCTACGAAATGATCTTGAAATACGGCGAAAAACTGAATAAGATTCCGCCGTTTGCCCGCAGGGGGTTGGCACAAGTGATGGATTGGATCCCTGCATCGAGCATTCCCGTTTTGCGGGAGAAATACAATTTTGCCCAACGCTACGAAAAAACGAAATCGATCCTTTCAGACACCAGTTCGCGGAACATCCTGCTTAGTCTGAGCAAATTGTTCACAGACGAGCAAGTACGTGAGTTGGTCAAAGATCCGTTCATGCCCTTGCACACGTATTACGAGAACACCGAGTTGACAGAAGATTCACCGCTGTCGTTTGCGATGGCTATGGACTACAAAACGTATTTGCTAGACGATATTTTACAGAAAGTAGACCGCGCCTCCATGTCGACTAGCTTGGAAAGTCGGGAACCGCTGCTTGATCACCGTTTGCTGGAATTTGTAGCACAGTTGCCGGATCATTTCAAATTTCGCGACGGCGAGAAAAAATGGTTGTTGAAAGAGATCGTTCATCAATACGTTCCGAAGCACGAAATGGACCGACCGAAAATGGGCTTTGCAATCCCGATAGAAAGTTGGCTAGCTGCTGAATTGCGGCCCCAGGTGGAGTATTTTTTATCCGAAGAAGTGATTCGGGAGCAAGGTTTATTCGCGTGGGAGCCGATCCGCAAACTCAAAGCTGATTTTTTCCAAGGAAAACGTGAATACGGCGTGAAGATCTGGTACCTACTGAGTTTTCAGATGTGGCATACCAGATGGAAATAAACCGAAATCGCAACCTTCTGTTTTTCAGTATTTTCAAAATTTATTTATCAAATTATCGGAGTTTTTGATGAAGAAAATATCATTTTATCCGATTTTTTGATGGAAATACAATCATAAAAGAAGATAATTCGTTTAATGCATACACTTATTATCGTTTAATTTGCTGTTTAAAAGATCATAAAATCGGAATATTTGATAGAATAATTTACAATTCAAGAGATAAATTGTATATTTGGGATAGAAAGCACTTGGTATGTTCCGAAGAAAACTGTATGAATCCCTGGAGAATCACCTCACAAAAAAGCAAGTGACCGTGATCACCGGATTGCGTCGTGTAGGAAAATCAACAGCATTGAAACATTTACTGAATCGGGTTGAAAGCAGCAACAAATTGTATTTTGACCTGGAGCGATTGGAGAATCAGCGTTTGTTCTCTCAGGATTCTTATACTGCCATTGAACGATCCATGGAGCAACGCGGATTTGATTTTTCCAAACCGGGAGTCATTGCCATCGACGAGATCCAGCTGGTAAAGAACAGTAGCAGTTTGATCAAAGCCTTGTACGACGACTACGGGACCAAGTTCATTGTTACCGGATCCAGTTCATTTTACATCAAGAATCATTTTTCGGAAAGTTTAGCCGGGAGAAAGCGCATTTTTGAAATGCACCCCTTAGACTTTGAGGAATTCCTCGCATTCAAAGGTGTGGCACATCCCTCCCTGAAAAAAGAAAGATGGCAATCGTACTTACCCGAGTTTTACGAGCGTTATTTGCCTTATTACGAGGAATTCATCACCTACGGCGGGCTTCCGGAAGTGGTTTTGGCCGAAACGAATGAAGACCGGATCGCTTATCTGAATGACATTCTGAACTCGCACATTGAATTGGATGTACGCTTGTTGGGCGATCTTTCCACCTCCGACATCTTGTACAAACTGATCTTGCTCCTTTCCAGTCGCGTAGGCAGCAAGGTAGACTATACGAAGATCGGAAGCTTGTTAGGCATCAATCGACTCAAAGTGAAGGAGTACATCCATTTATTGGAGCACACCTACCTGATTCGCACGATCCAGCCGTTCACCAAAGGCATAGACAAAGAAATCACGAAGCAGCCAAAACTTTATTTCACCGACAACGGCCTGTTGCACATTTGCGGCCAACATAGTTCCGGTGCACAATTCGAAAATGCGATTGCCAACCAGTTGTATCAGCAAGGTGCTTTGAATTTTTTCGAAAAAAGTTCCGGTACAGAGATCGACTTTATTTTGGACAAAAAAACGGCCATCGAAGTAAAAGAAACCCCTATCGAAGCCGACCACAAAACCTTGTTGCGCCGATCCAAACCGCTGGAATTACCCGAGCACTTGCTGATCGGTCGCAAACCCGCTCCGGGAGGCTATACCAACTTCATTTGGGGCGGCTCAATTTTTTAAACAACACCATCATGAAACTCGTTTTTGCATCTCATAACGCACACAAAGTATCCGAAATACGCACCATGTTACCAGAACAATTCGAATTGCTTTCGCTAACCGATCTGGGTTATATGGAGGAAATTCCGGAAACATCAGACACAATTCAAGGTAACGCGATCATGAAAGCAGAATTCCTGAGCGATAAGTTGCAGGAAGCCGTTTTCGCAGATGATACCGGACTCGTGATCCCGGCTCTGAATGGAGAACCCGGAGTTTTTTCTGCGCGCTATGCCGGACCACAAAAAGACCCGGAAGCGAACATGGAAAAAGTTTTAGAGAAATTGGAGAATAAGACCGATCGCAGCGCCTATTTCCAAACCGTGATCGCCTTGCACTTGGATGGAAAAACGCACTTATTCGATGGACGCGTGCACGGAACGATCATTGACAGTCCACGGGGAACGCAAGGATTTGGCTACGATCCTATTTTTGTTCCGGAGCATAGTACCTTAACCTTTGCAGAGATGGATGCCGCAGCAAAAAACATGATTAGTCACCGAGCGCGAGCTCTTCAACAAATGCTTGATTTCTTAGCCACATTGCCCAACCCATAAGGACCTAGTTGCGGCGTGTACACCGTTCACAATTCCGTCAAAAAAAGCCTGAAAACAGCTTGAAAAAGCTTGATAAAACGCCTTTGAAAAGCTACATTTGCGGTGGATTGAAAAATCCTTTTTTTTCTAACAACTAGAATGTGTTACTTATGGCAGACGCTCGCTCAACAATTCTTTACACCAAAACGGATGAAGCTCCGGCTTTGGCAACTTATTCATTCTTACCAATTGTACAAGCCTTTGCAAAAACGGCAGGCATTGCGGTAGAATCACGTGATATTTCTTTGGCAGGACGTATATTGGCTGCTTTTCCTGAACGCTTGACGGCGGAACAACAAACTCCGGATGCCCTTTCGGAATTGGGAAAACTAGCTACGACTCCGGAAGCAAACATCATCAAATTGCCAAACATTTCGGCTTCCATCCCGCAATTGAAAGCGGCGATCGCTGAATTACAGAGTCTGGGATACAACATTCCAAACTACGTGGAAACACCGGCTACAGAAGAAGAAACAGCAGCCAAAGCGAAATACGACAAGATCAAAGGATCAGCCGTGAACCCGGTATTGCGTGAAGGAAACTCCGATCGCCGTGCTCCGCGTGCTGTGAAAAATTACGCTAAGAAACACCCGCATTCCATGGGCGCTTGGTCGGCTGATTCCAAGTCGCACGTTGCGAGTATGACGGATGGTGATTTTTACGGTAGTGAGCAGTCTGTTTGTGTACCGCAAGCTACAGATGTCAAGATCCAATTGGTAGATGCATCCGGGAATATCACGGTATTGAAAGAGAAAACCAGTTTGAAAGATCAGGAGATCATCGATGCTTCTGTTATGAGTCAGGCTGCTTTGCGCAACTACCTTGCCAAAGAGATCGACGATGCAAAAGCACAAAACGTACTGCTATCCGTGCATTTAAAGGCAACCATGATGAAAGTTTCCGACCCGATCCTTTTCGGAAATGTAGTAGCCGTTTATTTTGCAGAACTATTTGACAAATACGCAGATACATTCGCGAAATTAGGGATCAATCCGAACAATGGTTTGGGAGATCTTTACGCGAAGATCGAAGCATTGCCAGCAGCAGAAAAAGCAGCGATCGAGCAAGATATCGAAGCGATCTATGCAAAACGTCCGGCATTAGCTATGGTAAATTCCGAGAAAGGAATCACCAACTTGCATGTTCCAAGTGATGTGATCATTGATGCTTCGGTTCCCGCAGCTATTCGTACATCCGGAAAGATGTGGAATGCAGCAGGTCAATTGGAAGACACGAAGATGATCATTCCGGACAGATGTTACGCAGGTGTTTACCAAACGGTAATCGACTTCTGCAAGAAAAATGGCGCCTTAGACCCAACTACCATGGGGTCAGTTCCGAACGTAGGTTTAATGGCTCAGGCAGCAGAAGAATACGGTTCTCACGATAAAACATTCCAAATCCCTGCCAATGGCGAAGTACAAGTAGTGGATGCGAACGGAACTGTCTTGATGAAACATGCCGTTGCACGTGGAGATATTTGGCGTATGTGTCAAACAAAAGATGCTCCGGTGCGCGATTGGGTGAAACTCGCAGTGAATCGTGCTCGTTTGAGCAACACACCGGCTGTTTTCTGGTTGGATAAAAACCGTGCGCACGACCGTCAATTGATCGAGAAAGTGGAATTGTACTTGAAAGACCACGATCTAAACGGATTGGATATTCGCATTTTGGCTCCATCTGAGGCAACACAATTCACCTTGGAGCGCATCGTAAAAGGCTTGGATACAATCTCCGTTTCCGGAAACGTATTGCGCGATTATTTAACGGACTTATTCCCGATTCTAGAAGTAGGTACATCCGCTAAAATGTTGTCAATCGTTCCATTGATGAACGGCGGTGGATTGTTTGAAACCGGAGCAGGTGGATCTGCACCGAAGCACGTGGAGCAATTCCTCGAAGAAGGCTACTTGCGTTGGGATTCTTTGGGCGAATTCCTGGCATTGGCAGTTTCTTTCGAGCACATGTACAACACAACGGGCAACGCAAAGGCAAAAGTGTTGGCAGAAACGTTGGATGCGGCTACGGAAAAATTCTTGGAAAACGACAAATCTCCGGCACGTAAAGTAGGCGAGATCGACAACCGCGGTTCGCATTTCTATTTGACGTTGTACTGGACACAAGCATTGGCAGCACAAGATAACGACGCCGATTTGAAGGCTATCTTTACTCCTATTGCTGCAGAAATGACTGAAAAGGAAGCACAAATCAACGCCGAGTTGATTGGAGCGCAAGGAAAAGCAGTTTCGATCGGTGGATATTACAAACCGAACGATGCCTTGGCAACTGCTGCTATGCGACCAAGTGCCACATTCAATAGCATCATCGAAAAGATCTGATAAAAACAGAAACAAAAAAAACGGCTGAGTCAACATTCAGCCGTTTTTTTTATGTTCGTCAATGGTTATTTCAATTCACCAACGATCTCATCCAAGGCACCAGCTCCAAAGTCATCGTTGGCCCACTTTGTTTTTTTGGAACCAGACAGGTAAACAAAGGTTGGAAAACGCGAATCTGCTATTTTCACAAGTTGCTCTGTATTGTTTGCTTGTTTTACAACGAAGGTGTTTTTGGCTAATTGCTTATAGTGTTCCACCGCTTCTCTGGCGAGTGAATCAGAAACACAGATTCGGTATTCAACCTGCAATTTCGGGTAACGCTTTTTCAGATCCAACATCCGACCGACAGATTCTTGGCAGTACGGACAATTAGGAATAGAGATCACAACAAGTCGCGGAGCTTGCAAAGAATCCAGCTCACTGGTTACGTCCAGCGATACACCATTATTTGAAAAGTCGCCTTCGTAAATGGGGTGCAGTGCGAAATACGCTCCAAACGGTCCGCCGATAGCAAGGACTAACAGAAGCACGCGCATCCAAGACTTTTTAACGAATCGTTTGATAAAAAACCAACTTAGAAGTCCAATCAGGGGATAGATCAGATAGGCCATCCCTTTACTTGCCGAGAAACCCAATCCCAGGTCGAGAAAAAAAAGTTCAGTTGTACTCATAACGGCGGGAAATTACACAAAAAAAGGAATCCCGTGAGATTCCCTTTTCTAAGTTTCTTGCGAGAATTAGATTGAGCAAGTAGCATCAGAGAAACCTGCAGATCTAATTTGAGATTGTTGTGTTGAACAAGCATCCTCTGCATCTTTTTTCTTCGTTTTACCGTAATCAAACTTGGTAAAGTTTGCAGGAAGGTTAGTTCCAGAGCAAGAGCATGTGTAATCTTTTTTGCAAGAAACAGCAAGGAAACCAACTGCTGCGATTGCGATCAAAACTGATTTTTTCATAAAAATTGTAATTTAGATCCGGAAAATTAATGATTATTCACCACTTCAAATTGTGTTCAGTTTGTTGAATTTCTCAATGGGCAATTTGAGCACCTGATCGGTACTAATTCGTTTTTAAATGACAAAACAGCTATTGACCATTCTCTATTCTTGCTGCCTTGCAACCAGTGGATTCACTCAGCACTTTCTCGCTGATTTTACAGGTAACTATCAAGGACATTTAAAGCTTTGTCGAACAGAAATTCCCTGTGACTCCATTGCGTTTGGCATTCAGATAGAAGCGACTGAATCGCCTTATAGATTCAAACAGATCACTACTTACACCCTGCCAAACGGGGAAACGAGTGCGAAGAATTATGTTTTGGAACTGGATAAAAACGACCCCAGCAAAACCAAGTACACACTCGATGAACAGGATGGAATTTTGATCCCGGAAACTCGGGTAGGAAACGTTTTCTACAGCATGTATACCGTGGATAAACAATACTACCATGTAAAAACGGCTTATTTTGCCGATCGGATTACCTTCGAATTAGTCGTGTATGATGAAGTAAATGCCGTAAATTCGCACTCGGAACCCGACGAAAAGGATCAGACCTTTTACGTGAGCGGACTTCCATATGTAACCGTTCAAACAGGAACTGCTTTCAGAAAATGAGAATACTAATTTGGATGTGTTTATTGATCAGTTTGGCTGCCTGCCGGACGATCGAACCGGAAGCGCCAATTTCTGAAACAACGACGATCCCAAACGCGCGTCAACCCCTTTCACAGATCATCGTTCCCATCGAATTGCGTTTGCAACCGTACTTCGAACTGGCAGACAAATCCGTTCCTATGAAATTCACCGGTGGCGATCACCCGTGTGAAGGCGTGAGTTACGATTACTCGTTCGAGCGCAATCCGCTGAAATTGAACGCCCAGCAAAACAAGGTCAGCATCGATATTTCGGGTAAATATTGGCTAAAAATGAGCTACTGTCCGGATTGCAACGATGTGTTCACTGAAAAACCGATCTGTTCTGCACCCCGCGTTCCATTTTCGTGTGGTGTTGGCGAACCGATGCGTCGTATGTCCTTGCAATACCTGACAGCGATCAATTTGACAGAGAATTATCAACTATCTGCTCAAACTCAATTGACTGATCTGAAAGCCATCGATCCCTGTGAGGTGACCGTTTTTAAATACGACGCCACGGAACAGTTGTTGAAAGAGATCAAAGGCTCGCTGAATGATTTGGCGAAAGAGATCGATAAACAGATCGGTCAGATCCATTTTCGCAAAGAAGCAACAATGGCCTGGAACATGTTGGATGCACCGATCGCTGTTCCCGGTTATGGCTATTTACACGCGCAACCCAAACGGATCGGATTGGTAAAACCAGCATTGCAAAACAACCGGGTAAAGACAGCGATCGTGATCAGTGCTTTTCCGCGCTTTACGACGCGGGACACGAGTTTCAACCAATCCAAAAGTACACTTCCGCCTTTAGAGATCTTGAACCAAGCACCTCAAGAGGAATTGGCCGTTTCGCTGGACCTTGATCTGCAATATGACAGCATTTCTGCCATCGCACAACGTTTCATCGGAGGAACGCAGCTGAGTCTGGAGGGACGTACCATACAATTGGATAGCATTGCCGTCTTTGGTGCTGCTGATCAACAACTGCTTTTTCGGGTGAAATTTTCTGGTGACAAACGCGGCACCTTGTATTTACGGGGCACACCGGTCTTTGACAGAAGCACGCAAATGCTTCATTTCCCCGATCTGGATTTTGATCTCGAAACCAAAAGTTTGTTGCTCAAATCAGCGAAGTGGCTCTTTACGGACAAGATCACCAAAAAGATGCAGGAAGCAACCCGGCAGGACCTCAGCATACATTTGAACGAAGCACGCACGCACATCAATCAATCGTTGTCGTTTCGTTTCGAGGATTTCCTGGTAAAGGGAGAAGTTACCAAAATTGATGTACAGGAGTTGTATCCAGGGAAAACGGAATTGTTCGTTCGTGTGAAGATCACCGGAAAAATGAAGGTAAGTAACTAACGATTGACCATGTGCTGGGCCAACTGCGGAAAACTGTTGAACAGACGCGTTTTGATCGGGTCGGAACAATCCAGTGAGTCTACCGCCATGCGCATGCAACGCAACCATTCCTCTTTCGCTTCCTGGGTAATTTCGTGCGGCATGTGACGCATCCGCATCTTCGGATGACCGTATTGTTGAGAATACAATTGAGGACCTCCCAAAAATTGGGTAAGGAACATATACTGTTTGGCTTTGATAAGTTGTTTGTCTGTTTGAAACAAATGACCAATCACCGGAGAATTGAAAACCTGCTCGTAAAACCGATCTACTAAAATCCGAATGCGCTCAGGTCCTAATTCATGATAAAGTGTCTCCATCTTGGCACAAATTTAGTGAATGGGGCATTTAGAGATATGAATGGTGGATTTTTTTCGATGAAAAAAGTTAAATTTGCGTTCGAAATGAGATTGTTACTCTTTGTTACTGCTTGGTTAGTCGGTTTGATCGGTTTCTCGCAAGAGAACCCAAACCTATCTGATGCGATCTCCGATTGTTCCGGAGCTTCTAATATTCTACAACCCGGAAGTTTCAAGTTGCAGTTCCCTGCAAAAGGCGGTCAGATCAAGGATCTTGCAGGCTACCCGTCACTTGCAGCAGTTCAAGAAAAAAACAGCTTATGGTGTTCTTTCAAAGCGCCGTATAATGGTCGTCTTACCTTGGATGCCGATGTAAGCTCAGGAACGATCCAAATGATCTTGTTCGAAAATGAGACAAAGGATGTTTGTGATGACATTTTTAAAGGAAAAGCAGAAATTCGTCGCTTGATCCTTACTCAGGAAAACCACGTCGGATTGAATTTGATCACTTCTACGAACACCTTATATCCGGTGGATCTGGTGGCAGGAAAACACATCATGATCTGCTTTCTTTCGAACACGAAAGATCGTCCGAATCTCGACCTACATGTGCGTTTTGAGCCAACGGACGGTCAGATAAAAGCTACCGGCGAAAGTCAAGATGGCAAGGTTGTCGATTTGCGGCGCAATAAAGACATCGAGGCATTGAGTATTTTGATCCGCGATGTAGAAACCGGGAATCCGGTGGTTGCCAATATGACGATCAATGGTATCCGCGATCTAGCAGCTTTGTACAATGGTTCGGACTTCTTGATCACGGTGGATAGATCTGGAAAGATCCAAATTAAAGTGGATGCGGAAGGTTATTTCTTTGTAGACAAAGAAGAACCCGTTTCTGCCGGTTCGGAAAACGAATTGGTGATCTGGATGGAACCATTGGGTGAAGGAAAGAGTATGCAGATCGACGAGATTGAATTCGTTCCGGGATCCAGTGAGTTTTTGCCTACCGCAGAACCAAAACTCAAACGCTTGAAAGATTTCCTGGCTCTGAATGCACAAGTGAAGGTAGAAGTACAGGGTCACGTTCACGCCACGGGAGACAACTCGTTTGCAGCCCAGAAACTATCTGAAGCTCGCGCAAAACGCGTGGTGCTTTATTTGGTAGAAAATGGGATCGCCAAAGACCGGTTGACCTCGGTCGGATTTGGAAATACCAAGCCGATCTACAAAGAGGCCAAATTCGCTTATGAGGAGCAGGCCAACCGACGAGTAGAGATCAAAGTACT
>CAYRVL010000014.1:15839-19371 GCA_964427665.1 uncultured Fluviicola sp.
AACAAAGGGCGATTTTCATCGCCCTTTGTATTTAAAACAAGTTTTTGATCAGTGACTCATCCACCAATTCAGGTATCGTTACTTTTAATTTTGGTTCTTGTTCCATCGCGCGTTTGATCGCAAAAATGGCTCCTTCATTTCGTGCCCAAGATCTGCGTGCGATGCCATTATTCACGTCCCAATGCAGCATTTGATGCAAACGACGATCCGCATCTTCGCTACCATCCAGCAACATTCCGAATCCACCGTTCATTACTTCTCCCCAACCTACTCCACCACCGTTGTGGATCGATACCCAAGTTGCACCGCGGAAAGCATCGCCAATCACGTTGTGAATTGCCATATCGGCGGTAAAACGTGAACCGTCGTAAATGTTCGAAGTCTCTCGATACGGTGAATCAGTTCCGGAAACGTCGTGGTGATCGCGACCAAGTACTACCGGCCCAATTTCACCATTCGCGATCGCGTTGTTGAACGCTGCCGCAATTTTCATGCGTCCTTCTGCATCTGCATACAAGATCCGAGCTTGCGACCCTACAACCAACTTATTTTGTTGTGCTCCGCGAATCCACTGAATATTGTCAGCCATTTGTTGTTGGATCTCCGGTGGACTTACGCGCATCATGTCCTCCAAAACCGCGCAAGCGATTTCATCAGTGCGCTGCAGATCCTCCGGTTTTCCGGTTGCACACACCCATCGGAATGGCCCAAAACCGTAATCGAAACACATTGGTCCCATGATGTCTTGTACGTAAGATGGATATTTGAAGTCAATTCCATTTTCCGCCATGACATCCGCACCTGCGCGCGAAGCCTCTAATAAGAATGCATTTCCGTAATCGAAGAAATAGGTTCCTTTTGCTGTATGTTTATTGATCGCAGCGGCATGACGACGCAAGGTTTCCTGAACTGCTTTCTTAAAGCTTTCCGGATCGTTTGCCATCATTTCATTCGCGTCTTCAAAGGAAATCCCTACCGGATAATAACCACCCGCCCACGGATTGTGCAGGGAAGTTTGATCAGAACCCAGATCGATGTGCAAACCAGCAGCATCAAATTTCTCCCAAACGTCCACAATGTTGCCCAAATAGGCTATAGAAACCGCTTCTTTATTGGCTTGCGCCTCACGAACGCGCACAACTAATTGATCCAAATCGGAGATGATCTCGTTCACCCAGCCTTGCTCGTGACGGATCTTCGTAATTTTTGGATTCACCTCTGCACAAACGGTTACACAACCGGCAATGGTTCCAGCTTTCGGCTGCGCACCACTCATTCCTCCTAAGCCAGATGTAACGAATAGCGATCCTGCGGGATCCTTTTGAATTTTCCGGAAACCATTTAACACTGTAATGGTTGTACCGTGCACGATTCCTTGCGGTCCAATGTACATGTAAGAACCTGCGGTCATTTGACCGTATTGCGTTACTCCAAGCGCGTTAAATCGCTCCCAATCGTCCGGTTTGGAGTAATTGGGGATCATCATTCCGTTCGTTACGACCACGCGCGGAGCGTCCTTGTGGGAAGGAAATAAACCCATCGGATGACCAGAATACATGACCAAGGTTTGCTCATCGGTCATTTCCGCCAAATATTTCATCGTTAAGCGGTACTGGATCCAATTCTGAAACACCGCACCATTTCCTCCGTAAGTGATCAATTCGTGTGGGTGCTGAGCAACGGCATAATCCAGGTTATTCTGAATCATCAACATGATCGCTTTCGCTTGCAGGGATTTTCCCGGATACTCTTCGATCGGTCGCGCGTACATCTTGTATTCCGGTCGGTAACGATACATATAAATGCGTCCATACGTTTCCAATTCCTGCAAGAAATCCGGCGCCAATTCGGCATGCTGTTCCTTTGGAAAGTAACGCAGTGCATTCTTTAATGCCAACTGTTTTTCCTCTTTGGTAAGAATATCCTTGCGCTTGGGCGCGTGATTAAGCGTAGTGTCCAGAGATTTTTTTGCTGGAATTTGAGCTGGAATACCTTGCAAAATATCCTGCTGAAACTCAGAAATTGTCATAATCATGTGAATTTCCTCAAAGTTAGTATTTACGACCTATTCGTTTTGCTTTCTAAACAAAAAAAAGACCGGCGATGTTGCCGGTCTCTTGAGTTTTTTTTAGCGAATCACATTCACAGTGCCCTGCCATTCGTATTTCTTGTCGTTGAGCATGTCTTTTGCTCGAATTGTCCACGTATAGCCACCCGGCGGAACGATCTGACCGAGGTAAGTTCCGTCCCAAACTCCTTTTGGATCTTTACTTTCCCAAACGATCTGTCCCCAACGGTTAAAGATCAATAATTCGAAATCTTGCGGATCGATCCCTTCCATGTGCACGAACCACGTTTGGTTGAACTCATCTCCATCCGGTGTAAACGCGTTCGGTGCATACAAGATCACTTCCGGCAATACGGGTACGATCTTCGTGATCGTGTCAGAACATCCCAAATCCGAATACGCGATCAAGCTCACTTCATAGTATCCCGTTTGTCCATCCGGGAACATTACCGTCGGAACCTCCTTAATAGAAGAAGCAGGAATCGCATTCTGGAAAGTCCATGCGTAAGAATCAGCACCTGTACAATTCTGTTGGAACATCACTTCCGTATTGAACATGGTAACCGGATCCGGAGACCATCGGAAGTCAGCCACCGGTTGCGGACGCACCAACATGAACGAGTTAAAGGTTGTTGAATCGATACAGCCATTCGGTGACGTAACGATTAATTGCACGTCGTAAGTTCCAGCGTATAATTCTTCAGGAATGACTTCATTCTGATCGATAAATTGCTGTCCGTTACTGATGTTCCAGATCACGTTACCTGACATGGCAGGATCGGTCATATTGGTCAAAATAAATTGTGCCGGTTCGCACTTTTCCGGTTCGTCTACTGCGATCATTGGAACTGGAAGCGGATGCATCAAGATCTGTGTTTGCAGGACGAGCGGCGTAGATTCACAAGCATCATCAATTGTTACAGTATACGTAGTTGGGTTCACCGGACTTTCCGTGATACTAGAGGAAGTTCCGGAACTGGTGAAGCCATTGGACCATACAAAGTTGTACGGAGCTCCGATTCCACCGATAACATTGACCGCATTGATCGTTCCCGGATATCCAGGGCAAACAAACTGATCAAGTGGGTTTAAATTGGCCGAGATCGGCGGACGAACAGAAACCAAGATCGAATCCGGTTGTGACAAACATCCTGCTTGATTTTGCGCTACTACCGGGTAGTACGTGTTCACACTTGGACCAACTTGTTGAGTTGCCGAGGTAGATGCTGTATGTCCCCAAATAAAGGAATAACTTGTACCACCTGTTGCAGAAGCCTGCAACGTCGCCGTACCATTTTCACAGATCAACGTATCATTTGAAACGGTTAAGATCACCGGAATTGGATCCACAAGTGTTGTGTTTACACATTTCGAGCAGCCGATAGCATTGCGAGCACAGACAGAATACGTTCCTGCTGTAAAACCACCTTGCGTGTTGGATGTTCCCCACGTTGTACCGCCATC
>CAYRVL010000014.1:19471-45970 GCA_964427665.1 uncultured Fluviicola sp.
GGCTGAATTACAGTGATTGTAAACGTATCATTTACAATCGTACCTGACATATTTATCGCTACAACATATTGTGTAGTAGCTGTCGGTGTAACAGTAACATTTGAAAAACCCGTCGTATTAGAAACACCGTTAGTCACTAACCAATTTGCAGATGTGATTGGTTGGGGAGCAATGATGTTAACAGTTGCACTTTGTCCTAAACAGATAGTTTGATCAGGAGTTCCCGGCGAACAGGAAATACCAGCTGACCCAGGGTTTGTAGGAAAAGATAAATTACTGGTTCCCGATTGCCCGGAATAGTTTGAAAACAACAAAATGTAAGAAGTGCCTGCCTGCACTGGAATTGATGGAACGAAATTTCCAGCGTTACCCCCTGGAGGCACGCCGTTATTCCACATTCCTGTAAATCCTCCACTTGACGCATTCCAGTTACAAGCGGCAGGTGGTAATTGATTATTAAAAATTGCATTGCAAGAACCCGATGGATCCGAAGTGTTGAATGGCCACATAGCCCAATCGTAAAAACCAGAACCTCCGGCTTGGCCAATTGTAAATTCCAAATTACCCGAAGTTCCAACATTTATGACGAACCAATTGGGATATGTTCCATTTGAAAAGAGACAACCACTACCACTTCCTCCAGGAATAGCACCTGAACTCGGGTTCGAAATATTTAATCCACCAGGTAAACCAGTTGGAGAAGAACTTTGATTTAAAGCAAATGATGTCCCATTTTGACCACAGATATTATCCGCACCAACACAGAGATTTAATGTCTGAGAATATGCAACGGAAACTGATAGGAACAGAAACAAAAATAGAAACTTCATATTATTGGTCTAAACAAGTGAATAATGCGCTAAAGTTCGTCTCGTTTAAACCCAAAACCCCGAATTGGGAACAAACAATAAATTGAAATTTCGCATCTAACAGATTTTGGAGTGATTGCGCACTGATAGTAATGCCATTTTGGCTAACTACGAATACAGTATTCTTCGAATAATCGACTCGTACCATTTCGAAGGATGATTCTGATTTCAATATTGTCTCAATTTCGGTCAAAACGGATGAATTTGCTGATTCAACACCAAATAGGGCAAAAGTTTTATTACTCGTGACACCAGTTTGTGCAATTACCGTCGAACACAAAAAAAATGTTAGTGGAATCAAAAAATGAAATAAACGTATTCTCATTACTATGTATTTATAATTCTCTAAACGAAAACTTGTTTCAGCTATAGATAGTAGACGCAAAATTAATGTTTAGGTTGTTCCTTATTTCAAAAAAATAGGAGAGCTATTGCCCTCCTATCATGTATAATATTTCACGTTTTTACAAGAATTTAAACGCTTTACCCGGATAATACGCCGTATTTCCAAGTTCTTCTTCAATTCTTAAAAGTTGATTGTACTTCGCCATACGGTCGCTACGCGAGGCAGAACCGGTCTTAATCTGTCCACAGTTCAGGGCTACAGCCAAATCCGCGATCGTGTTGTCTTCTGTTTCACCACTGCGATGCGACATCACGGAAGTGTAACTATTGCGTGTTGCTAATTGAACAGCTTCGATCGTTTCTGTTAAAGATCCAATCTGATTGACCTTCACCAAGATCGAGTTTGCAACTCCTTGCTCAATTCCTTGCGCCAATCTTTTCGTATTTGTTACAAAAAGATCGTCACCAACCAATTGAACTTTATTGCCCAAACGATCCGTAGCTTCTTTCCAACCAGCCCAATCGTCTTCTGCCAATCCGTCTTCGATCGAAACAATCGGATACTTCTGACACCAATCTGCCCAGAAATCTACCATTTGCGTGGATGTCATGGAATCGCCAGTTGATTCAAACAAATACAAGCCTTTCTCTGCGTTGTAGAATTCAGAGGAAGCCGCATCCAACGCGATGTATACATCATGTCCAGGTTTGAATCCAGCTTTTTCAATTGCTTGCAAAACCACTTCGATCGCCTCTTGGTTGGATCCCAAGTTCGGTGCAAATCCACCTTCATCTCCAACATTGGTCGACATTCCCTTGGATTTCAAAACCGATTTCAAGTGATGAAAGATCTCTGTTCCCCAGCGCAATCCTTCTGAAAAAGAACTTGCACCGAAAGGCATGACCATGAATTCCTGAATGTCGATCAAATTATCCGCATGTGAACCTCCATTGAGAATGTTCATCATTGGAACAGGCATCGTAGTTGCGCCAACGCCACCCACATAACGGAACAGGCTCAATCCAGCCTCCTGAGCCGCTGCTTTCGCTACTGCTAAGGAAGTTCCTAAAATGGCGTTAGCCCCTAATTTCGACTTGTTATCGGTGTCATCCAACTCCAACAATGCTGCATCGATCGCTTTTTGATCGAACACATCCATTCCCATCAATTCTTCGGCAATGATCGTGTTTACGTTTTCAACTGCTTTCAGTACGCCTTTCCCCAAATACTTGGAAGCGTCTCCGTCGCGCAATTCTACCGCTTCATGCACTCCGGTTGAGGCACCAGAAGGAACAGCAGCTCGTCCTACCGAACCGTTTGTGGTGTAAACATCTACTTCAACGGTTGGATTTCCACGGGAGTCCAACACTTGTCTTCCGACAATTCGCGCAATATAACTCATGCTTTTACTTGTTTCAAATTGGAAATAAACTGATCAAAAAGATATCTGGAATCGTGCGGACCCGCAGAAGCTTCGGGATGGTACTGAACCGAAAACACCGGTTTCCCTTTCAATTGGATACCCGCGATCGTATTGTCATTCAAATGGCGGTGTGTGATCTCAATGTGATTGTTCGCATCCACACTGTCGTCTGTGATCACAAATCCGTGATTTTGAGAAGTAATCTCTCCTTTTCCGGTCAATAAGTTCTTTACAGGATGATTGATCCCTCGGTGACCGTTAAACATTTTAGCGGTTTTCAATCCTTGACTTAAGCCCAAGATCTGGTGACCTAAACAAATTCCGAAGATCGGTTTTCCGGTTTCAACGATCTCTTTAACTAAGGCAATTTGTGCGGGCATCGCCGATGGATCACCCGGACCGTTTGACAGCATAAAACCATCCGGATTGAACGCTAACATTTCGCTAAGTGGCGTTTCCATGGGGAAAACACGCACAAAGCAATCGCGCTCTGCCAAACAGCGTACAATATTCTTTTTCACGCCGAAGTCAACTAAAGCGACTTTGTATGTAGCGTTGGGTTCTCCAGCATCGTAAACCGACTTTGTAGCCACTTTTGAAGAAAGTTCCAATCCGGCCATGGAAGGGATCTTTTTTACTTGCTGCAGCAATTCCTTTTCATCCAGGATTTCGGAAGAAATGATCGCATTCATCGCCCCTTTATGGCGAATGTGACGCACCAAGGCACGCGTATCGACATCTGTGATACCCACACGGTCATTTGCTACCAAGTAGTCCTGCAAATTACTTGTTCCGGAAGTTCTGGAATACATTTCAGAAAACTTCTTAGTTACCAAACCGGCGATCTTAACAGATTCGGATTCGATTTCCTCTGGATGCACACCATAATTTCCGATATGTGCCGTGGTCATAACCAAGATCTGTCCGTAATAAGAAGGATCGGTAAATACTTCTTGATAACCGGTCATTCCGGTATTGAAGGCAATCTCACCAGTCGTGGTTCCGATCTTTCCGGTTGATCTTCCAGTAAAAACAGTCCCATCTTCCAGGACAAGGAGCGCAGGCTTGCGTTCTTCCATATACTAAAATGTTTTTGCAAAATTAGAATTAAAAAAGCAAACCGTCGAGTTGGTGTCAATAAAAAAGGGTATCCGTTGAAAACTGGATACCCTTTTTGTCAAATATTGAATAACATTTACTCTTCAGTAGTTGTTTCTTCGTTATCAGTTGCCGGAGCCTCTGCTTCCGGTGTTTCATCTGCAGGAGTTTCAGCAGTTGCTTCAGTTGTTTCTGTCGCTGCAGCCGGAGCAGCAGTTTCAGTTTTCTTAGCACCACCACGACGAGAACGACGTGTTGTTTTCTTCTCCTCACCAGATGTGTACAATTCGTTGAAGTCAACCAATTCGATCAAACACATTTCTGCGTTATCACCCAAACGGTATCCTGTACGAATGATACGTGTATACCCCCCTGGACGATCAGCAACTTTTGGAGCGATTGAACGGAACAACTCAGATACTGCTTCTTTACTTTTCAAGTAAGAGAATGCTGTACGACGAGCGTGCGTAGAGTCATCTTTTGATTTCGTGATGATTGGTTCTACGTATACGCGCAACGCTTTTGCTTTCGCCAAAGTAGTTGTGATGCGTTTGTGTTCGATCAGTGAACAAGCCATGTTTGACAACATTGCCTGTCTGTGAGATGCTTTACGACCTAAATGGTTTACTTTTTTACCGTGTCTCATGTTGTTAAATTTCGTAAGTAACGGTTAGTGAAAACTTTGTATCGCTTTATTTTCACCACCTATTACGCCATTAATAATTCAAATCTGCGATACTAGTCTTTATCTAATTTATACTTCGCAACGTTCATTCCGAAGTGCAATCCTTTTGAATCAACCAAGTCTTCCAACTCTGTCAACGATTTCTTACCAAAGTTACGGAACTTCAATAAGTCGTTCTTGTTGTAAGAAACCAGGTCACCCAATGTTTCAACGTCAGCTGCTTTCAAACAGTTCAACGCACGAACAGATAGATCCATATCTACCAATTTCGTTTTCAACAATTGGCGCATGTGCAATGAAGTCTCATCAAACTCTTCCGTCTCTGATTTAACCTCGCTATCCAAGGTAATGCGTTCATCCGAGAACAACATGAAGTGGTGGATCAAGATCTTCGCAGCTTCTTTCAAAGCATCTTTTGGATGGATAGAACCGTCTGTTGACACTTCCATAACCAACTTTTCGTAATCCGTTTTTTGCTCTACACGGTAGTTTTCAATCGTGTATTTAACGTTAACGATCGGCGTGAAGATGGAATCGATGAAAATAGTACCAAAAGGTGCATTTCCATTTTTGTTCTCATCAGCCGGAAGGTAACCACGACCTTTGATGATCGTCAATTCCATCTCCAACTTTACAGAGGACTCCATGTTACAGATCACTAGATCCGGATTCAACACCTGGAATGCAGATGTGAATTTACCCAAATCACCAGCAGTCAATTTATCTTGACCAGAGATTGAAACTACGACAGTCTCATTGTCAGTTCCATCAATCTGCTGCTTGAAACGCACCTGTTTCAAATTCAATACGATCTCTGTAACATCTTCTACAACACCTTTGATCGTTGTGAACTCATGGTCCACTCCATCAATACGGATAGAAGAAATTGCGTATCCTTCCAAAGAAGAAAGCAAGATACGACGCAATGCGTTTCCTACTGTGATACCATATCCAGGCTCTAATGGACGGAACTCAAATTGACCTTTGCGCTCATCCGACTGGATCATAATAACCTTGTCAGGCTTTTGAAAATCTAAAATTGCCATGTTCTTTGTATGTTCTTCGTTTTACTTGTTCGTTGGTTGCGCGGTTGGAGCGAGTGAAGAAAATCGAAACAACCCTTTAGCCACCGACCAATGAAATTTAATGATTACTTAGAGTACAATTCGACGATCAACTGTTCCTTGATATTCTCAGGGATCATGTCACGTGAAGGAACGCTCAATACCTTTCCAGATTTTGTAGCTGCATCCCAATCCAACCAATCATGACGCTTGTTTGAAGCTGTCAATGAGGAAACGATTGCCTCCAAAGATTTTGATTTTTCGCGCACGCTTACTACGTCACCTACACGCAAGGTGTAAGAAGGAATGTTTACAACTTCACCGTTCACGACGATGTGTTTGTGTGTAACCAACTGACGAGCAGCACGACGAGAAGGAGCGATCCCCAGGCGATAAACAACATTGTCCAAGCGTGTTTCACACAATTGCAGCAAAATCTCACCAGTAATACCTGGTTTAGCATTTGCTTTTTTGTACATATTCTCGAACTGACGCTCTAAAATACCGTATGTGTACTTTGCTTTTTGTTTTTCAGTTAACTGAATTGCGTATTCAGATTGTTTACCACCTCTACGTTTTGAAGGACCGTGTTGTCCCGGACCGTAGCTTCTTCTGTCCAGCGCTTTGTCTGGACCAAAAATTGGATCGCGGAAGCGACGCGCAATTTTCGATTTTGGACCTCTATATCTTGCCATAACTTATAAAAAAAATAAAAAGGGGGATTATGAATTAAGGCTTTCCTTCGATAATCTTCCTCCCCTTTTGAATTAAAAAATGCAGGTTTATACGCGACGTTTTTTCGGTGGTCGACAACCGTTGTGTGGTAGTGGAGTAACATCGATGATCTCGATTACTTCGATACCGCTATTGTGGATTGAACGAATTGCAGATTCGCGACCGGCACCAGGGCCTTTAACGAAAACTCTAACTCTACGTAATCCGAAGTCGTGTGCTTCTTTAGATGCATCCTCCGCTGCCACTTGTGCCGCATAAGGTGTGTTCTTTTTAGAACCCTTGAAGCCCATCTTTCCCGCTGAAGACCAAGATATTACTTGACCAGCGTTGTTCGTCAAAGAAATAATCACGTTGTTGAAGGTAGCTTGAATGTGCGCTTCACCCGCCGCGTCTACTTTGACCTGTTTCTTCTTCTTTTGATTTGCTTTTGCCATTTTAAACTTATTTAAAGTTGCTTACTAGCACTAATTACTTAGTAGCCTTTTTCTTGTTAGCAACTGTTTTTCTTCTACCTTTTCTAGTACGAGAGTTGTTCTTCGTACGTTGACCTCTCAATGGAAGACCTGCACGGTGACGAATACCACGCTGACAACCGATATCCATCAAACGTTTGATGTTCAATTGGATCTCAGAACGCAACTGTCCTTCTGTTTTTACCTCTGCAACCGAATTACGGATCAAAGCGATCTGATCATCTGACCAATCGTTTACTTTGATGTTCTCGTCAACTCCGCTGCTTGCCAAAATCTTCTTGGCTGTGCTTCGACCAATTCCAAAGATGTAAGTCAATCCAATTACACCTCTTTTGTTTTTTGGTAGATCAATACCTGCAATACGTGCCATAATTACCCTTGTCTTTGTTTTAGTTTAGGATTCTTTTTGTTAATCACGTAAACTCTTCCTTTTCTTTTTACGATCTTGCAATCTGCAGAACGCTTTTTTACTGAAGCTCTTACTTTCATTTTTTCTTTTTTTATCGGAATACCTTCTTACAATTATTTGTAGCGGAAGGAAATACGTCCTTTAGTTAAATCATACGGTGACATTTCCACTTTTACACGGTCACCTGGAAGGATTTTGATGTAGAACATGCGCATCTTTCCAGAGATGTGAGCTGTGATGATGTGACCATTTTCCAATTCCACACGGAACATTGCGTTTGACAATGCTTCGATGATGGTACCGTCTTGCTCTATTGATGATTGTTTTGCCATAATCTTAAAAACCTGATGACAATTCATTTGGTTGGCGTCTACCACGAACGCGTGCCCCTTCCATCAAACCATCCATGTGACGGTTCAACAAGTAAGACTCGATCTGTTGCAAAGTATCCAGAACCACACCTACCATGATCAATAAACTCGTACCACCAAAGAATTGCTCAAAACCGGAGTTGATATTTGCCTGCCATGCCAAAGAAGGCAAAACAGCGATCAACGCCAAGAAAAGAGAACCCGGCAACGTAATTCGTGAGATCAAGCTATCAATGTACTCAGCAGTTTCCTCACCCGGACGCACACCTGGAATAAATCCACCATTGCGTTTCAAATCATCCGCCATTTTGCGCGGGTTGATCATAATCGCTGTGTAGAAGTAGGTAAATACGATGATTAGGAAGGCCAACAAAACATTGTACCAAACACCGTGAGGATCTCCCAATGCATATTGAATGATACCTCCGTCAGCTTCGCTTTTCGAGAATACCATTACAGGAATGGTCATGATCGCTTGTGCGAAAATGATCGGCATTACACCGGAGGCGTTCACTTTCAACGGCAAGTAGTTACGAGCACCTTGATCATCAACTGAACGGGCACCCACAACACGTTTAGCCGTGTTAAGTGGAACTTTACGAACACCTTGTACGATCAGGATAGTTCCCAACACGATCAACATGAACACCAAAACTTCCAAAACTACTTTCAATGGTGAAGTAGAAGCTACTTCAGACAAGAAAGAAGATGGTAGTCTGGAAAGGATACCAACTGTGATCAATAAAGACACACCGTTTCCGATACCTTTGTCCGTAATGCGCTCTCCTAACCACACGGCAAACATAGAACCTGCAACCATAACGGATACAGAAGTAACCCACCATAAGGTAGATTGCTCAGCAGGCAATGCTCCCGGAATGGAAGAAGCGTACAAAGTAATGTAGGTAGGCGCTTGAACAGCACAGATCAAAATAGTCAGGATTCGCGTATACGTATTGATTTGTTTACGTCCACTCTCTCCTTCATTTTGCATTTTCTGAACGGCCGGTACAGCCATACCCAACAATTGCATAATGATGGAAGCACTAATGTAAGGCATGATACCAAGAGCCATGATGGACACGTTGGTAAAACCACCTCCGGAGAACATCGACAAGATCGACTCCAAAGTACTATCCGAACCGGCGTTGTTAGCTTTGCTAATAACAGCATCGGCGTTCACACCTGGAAGCATGACGAAGGAACCTATGCGGTAAACAAGAATTAGAGAAAGCGTCAATAAGATACGCTTTCTCAATTCTTCAACCTTCCAGATGTTTTTTATGTTTTGTATAAACCGTTTCATAAAAAAATGTCGGCAAAGTTAATTAGATTTCTGAAATAGAACCACCTTGAGCTTCAATAACTGCTTTTGCAGATGTTGAGAACTTGTGAGCAGCTACAGTGATCTTTGCTTTCAATTCGCCACGACCTAGGATTTTCACCAATTCGTTACGACCAACA
The DNA here is from genome assembly GCA_964427665.1 of uncultured Fluviicola sp. GTDB lineage: Bacteria > Bacteroidota > Bacteroidia > Flavobacteriales_D > Crocinitomicaceae > Fluviicola. The sequence continues at coordinate 28,409 of CAYRVL010000014.1, forward strand.
AGACCATTGTCACGCAAAACATCCAGGTTAATTTCAGTTACATTCTTACGGTCAACCAATGACTGAAGAATATCTAAATTAATTGCTTTATATTCTACTCGGTTAATATTCTTGAATCCGAATTTCGGAACGCGGCGTTGCAATGGCATCTGACCACCTTCGAAACCGATCTTCTTTGAATAACCGGAACGAGACTTCGCTCCTTTGTGTCCACGTGTAGCAGTACCACCGCCACCTGAACCATGACCGCGACCGATTCGTTTGTCAGAAAGAACCGAACCTTTCGCAGGTTTCAAACTATTTAAATTCATAGTAAATTCGATTTTACGATTTATTGAACCACTTCAACTAAATGTTCGACCTTCTTGATCATACCAAGAATCTGTGGCGTTGCTTCTTTCTCAATAACTTGGTTCAAACGGGTAAACCCTAAAGCTTTAATTGTCGCTTTTTGACGAGCAGGACGTTTGATAGTGCTACGAACTTGTTTAATTTTAATTGTTGCCATATTACTATCCTATTAACCGTTAAACACTTTATCCAAACTGATACCACGTTGACGAGCAACAGTAACTGCATCACGCATATTTGCCAATGCATCCATGGTTGCTTTCACTACGTTGTGCGGGTTTGAAGATCCTTGAGATTTTGCCAATACGTTGTGTACTCCAACTGATTCAAGTACAGCACGCATCGCACCACCTGCGATTACTCCGGTACCATTCGTTGCAGGCTTCAAGAAAACTTCAGCTCCACCGAATTTACCTTTTTGAGCGTGAGGAACAGTTCCTTTCAAGATCGGAACTTTGATCAAGTTCTTTTTCGCATCATCGATCCCTTTCGTGATCGCTTCTGTTACTTCTTTCGCTTTACCAAGTCCGTGTCCAACGATACCATTCTCATCGCCCACTACTACGATAGCTGAGAACGAGAACGTACGACCACCTTTTGTTACTTTGGTCACACGGTTCACAGCTACCAATTTATCTTTAAGCTCGATATCTGAGGCTTTTACTCTATTCATTGTTTGTGCTGCCATGATGATTAAAATTTAAGTCCGCCTTCTCTAGCTGAATCAGCCAATGCTTTCACACGTCCGTGGTACAAGTACCCGTTACGATCGAAAACAACTGTTTCTACTCCAGCTTTAACCGCTTTCTCAGCGATCTCTTTTCCTACTACAGCAGCTTGTTCGGATTTATTTTTCTTCTCCGCTGCTTTGTTCTTGTAAGAAGAGGCTGCAACTAATGTAATACCTTTTGTATCATCGATCAACTGCGCATAGATTTGCTTATTTGAACGGAATACAGATAAACGAGGCACCTGAGTAGTACCAGAAATTTTCTTTCTGATTCTTCTCTTAATTTTTGCTCTTCTGTTTAATTTACTAAATGCCATAACTTCCTAAAATTATTTTTTACCTGCAGATTTACCAGCTTTTCTTCTAATCTCTTCACCGACAAAACGGATACCTTTACCTTTATATGGTTCTGGTTTACGAAGGGAACGAATCTTGGCAGCAGCCTGACCCAAAAGTTGTTTGTCGTGAGACTCTAACGTCACCACGGGTGCCTTACCTTTTTGAGTGTCTGCGGAAACCTTAATTTCATTAGGAAATTCGATGATAACAGGGTGAGAATAACCCAATGCTAATTCCAACTGTTGACCAGTTGCAGTAGCACGGTATCCAACACCGATTACCTCCATTTCTTTTTTGTACCCTTCGGATACACCAGTCACCATATTTTGAAGCAACGCACGGTACAAACCATGTTTTGCTCGGTGATCAGGCGCATCAGACGCGCGGTTAAAAGTGATCTCAGAACCTTCAATCTGTAATGTAACACAAGAATCGATCTCTTGTGTCAACTGTCCTTTTGGTCCTTTTACGGAAACTACATTCCCGTCCACCTTTACTTCAACTCCACTCGGGATTGTTACTGGGGATTTACCTATCCTTGACATTACTTGTGAATTGTTTTCAATTAATATACGTAGCAGAGTACTTCTCCACCCACGTTTTCTTTTCTAGCTTCTTTGTCTGTGATAACACCTTTTGAAGTAGAAACGATAGCGATTCCCAAACCATTCAATACGCGTGGCATTTCCGTTGCACTAGCGTACTTACGAAGTCCTGGACGAGATGCACGCTCAATTTTCGTGATCGCAGGAACTTTTGTAGATTGGTTATACTTCAAAGCGATTTTAATCACACCTTGTTTTCCATCTTCCTCGAATTTGTAATTCGCGATGTAACCTTGGTCGAACAAAATAGCGGTGATCGCGCGCTTCGTGTTAGAAGCAGGGATCTCAACCATTTTCAATCGAGCCGAACTTGCGTTACGGATTCGGGTAAGATAATCTGCAATTGGATCTGTATACATTGCTTTTCTTAATTTTTCAATTAGTATTTGCTGATGATTCCGGGCGAATTACCAACTTGATTTCTTTACTCCCGGGATCTTACCAGCCAATGCCATTTCACGGAAAGTAACACGTGAAATACCAAACTGACGCATGTAACCACGCGGACGACCAGTTAAACCACAACGGTTGTGCATGCGAACTTTTGAAGAGTTTGCAGGCAACTGTTGCAATGCATCCCAATCACCAGCAGCCTTCAATGCTTCGCGTTTAGCAGCGTATTTTGCTACCAACTTTTCTCTTTTGCGCTCACGCGCTTTCATTGATTCCTTAGCCATTTTCTTATTTTTTTATGAATGGGAAACCAAAAGCATCCAACAATGCCTTTCCTTCTTCGTCGCTTTCAGCAGAAGTTACGAACGTAATATCCATTCCTAGGATCTTGCTTACCTTGTCGATATCGATCTCTGGGAAAATGATGTGTTCTGTTACTCCTAAGTTGAAGTTACCACGTCCATCGAATCCTTTCGCGTTGATTCCGCGGAAGTCACGTGTTCGAGGCAAAGCGATCGAGATGAAACGATCTAAGAAATCGTACATTTTATCTCCACGCAACGTAACTTTCGTACCGATTGGCATTCCTTTACGCAATTTGAAGTTAGAAACGTCTTTCTTAGAAATCGTTGCTACGGCTTTCTGACCTGCGATACGTGATACATCTTGAATAGCTGCATCGATGATCTTTTTGTCAGCAACCGCATCACCCAAACCTTGGCTGATCACGATTTTTTGCAATTTAGGTACACGCATAACCGTTTTGTACCCAAATTTCTCAGTAAGTGCAGGAATGATTTCCTCTCTGTACTGTTTCTTCAGTCTTGGTGTATAACTCATTACTTGATCTCCTCTCCTGATTTTTTAGAATAACGTACCAATTTACCGTTCGCGTTTGGTTTGCGACCGATACGGCTTGCTTGTCCTTTCACAACAACCATCAAATTAGAGATGTGGATTCCACCCTCTTTTTCAACGATTCCTCCTTGAGGTTCAGCAGCACTAGGCTTCATGTGACGTTTTACAACATTCACACCTGAAACAGTAGCACGCTCTTTGTTTCTATCAATAGAAAGGACTGTTCCTTCTTGTCCTCTAGACTCACCGCTCAATACTTTAACAGTGTCGCCTACTTTGATGTGTAATTTCTTTTGCATGACTTCACTAATTTTTAAAGTACTTCAGGAGCAAGTGAAACAATTTTCATGTAATTGTTTTCACGCAGCTCACGAGCAACTGGTCCGAAAATACGGGTGCCTCTCATCTCACCCGCCTGATTCAAGATAACGCAAGCGTTATCATCGAAACGAATGTAAGAACCGTCAGGACGGCGAACCTCCTTACGTGTTCTTACAACAACCGCCTTGGCAACCGATCCTTTTTTAACGGCTCCAGAGGGCATTGCACTCTTAACAGCAACTACGATCTTATCTCCTACTGAAGCATAACGACGCTTTGTACCACCCAATACACGGATGCACAAAACCTCCTTCGCTCCGGAGTTATCGGCCACTGCAAGTCTTGATTCTTGTTGTATCATTGCAACCTATTATTTAGCTCTTTCTACAATTTCTACTAATCTCCAATTCTTGTTCTTAGACATTGGACGTGTCTCCATGATCTTAACTGTATCACCAATGTTACAGTCGTTATTTTCATCGTGGGCGACAAATTTAGTAGTTTTTTTTACGAACTTACCATATTTCGGGTGTTTTACTTTTCGCTCAACAGCAACCACGATAGATTTTTGCATCTTATCCGAGGTTACAATCCCGATTCGTTCTTTTCTTAAATTACGCTTTTCCATTTCACGTTTCTTTTAAAAACCAAGCGGTTAAGCTTGATTTGCACGTTTTGACAATTCAGTATTCAAGCGAGCGATTGCACGACGAGCATCACGGATTTGCAAAGGATTTTCAAGAGGGGTAACTGTGTGCCCCAATTTCATTTTTGCTAAAGAATCCGTTGCATTCGCCAAACGTGACTTCAACTCTTCCACTGAAAGTTTACTAATTTCTTGTTGTTTCATCTTTTCGATTATTTACCAGGTACAACATAGTCGTTACGCACGACGAACTTACATTTTACCGGCAATTTTTGAGCTGCCAAACGCAAAGCTTCCTTCGCGATCTCGTACGGTACACCGTCAGCTTCAAACATAATACGACCCGGTCTAACAACTGCCACCCAGTGGCTAGGAGCACCTTTACCTTTACCCATACGTACCTCTGCAGGCTTCGATGTGATCGGTTTGTCAGGGAAGATACGAATCCACACTTTTCCTTCACGTTTCATGTAACGCGTAACTGCGATACGAGACGCTTCGATCTGGCGTGATGTGATCCATCCTGGCTCCAATGTTTTCAGTCCAAAAGATCCGAATGCGATCGTGCTTCCACGTTGAGCTTCACCACGGTTACGGCCTTTTTGAACTCTTCTAAATTTGGTTCTCTTTGGAGATAACATCTTTCGAAAATTTTAAATGGTAATTACTTCTTTTTACGGTTGTTTCCGCCTTTTCCAGCTGGACGACGGTTACCTCCTCCTTGGTTAGAACCACCTTTAGCAGCTGCTGCAGCCATTCCAACATTTGGAGAAAGATCACGACGACCGTAAACTTCACCTTTACAGATCCATACTTTGATACCGATCAAACCGTAAGTGGTCAATGCCTCGCCTACTGCATAATCGATGTCAGCTCTGAACGTATGTAACGGAGTACGTCCATCTTTGTACATCTCTGAACGTGCCATTTCAGCACCGTTCAAACGACCTGAGATCTTCACCTTGATACCTTCGGCACCCATTCGCATGGTAGAACCGATAGCCATCTTGATTGCACGACGGAATGAAATACGCGCTTCGATCTGACGAGCGATACCATCAGCCACCAATCGAGCATCCAATTCTGGACGTTTTACCTCGAAGATGTTGATCTGGATCTCTTTCTTCGTCAATTTCTTCAACTCTTCTTTCAATTTGTCGACTTCCTGACCACCTTTACCGATAATCACACCCGGACGAGCCGTGTTGATTGTAACGGTAACGAGCTTGAGGGTACGCTCGATGATGATTTTCGAAATACTTGCTCTGGATAAACGGGCGTGAAGATACTTGCGGATCTGATCGTCTTCAACGATTTTGTCGCGGTAGTTGTCTCCACCGTACCAGTTAGATTCCCATCCGTGGATGAAACCTAGTCTATTACCAATTGGATTCGTTTTTTGTCCCATTTCCTTTACAATTATTTTGAACCATCAACTACGATAGTCACGTGGTTAGATCGTTTACGAACTCGGTAAGCTCTACCCTGAGGAGCAGTCTGAATGCGTTTCAACATTCCTGCGCTACCAACTTCGATAGACTTTACCACTAATTTTTCATCTTCAATGCTTTTACCTTCGTTCTTCGCCTCCCAGTTAGCAATTGCTGAACGCAATAACTTCTCTAGGCTTGTCGAAGCGTCTTTTGCATTGTGTTGCAATATGTTTAGAGCTTTATTTACTTCCACTCCACGTACAAGATCTGCAACCAATCTCATTTTACGAGGAGAAACCGGAGAGTTGCTCAAACGAGCGAAAGCCGTAGTTGCTTTCTCCGCTTTAATGTTCTCAGCTCTTAATCTCTTTCTAGCGCCCATGTCACTTGAATTTAATACTATCTTTTCTTATCTTTTTTGTTACCACCATGGCCACGGAAGTTACGTGTTGGAGCAAATTCGCCCAACTTGTGTCCTACCATGTTCTCTGTAACGAATACAGGAATAAACTTATTCCCGTTATGCACTGCGAATGTCAATCCGACGAAGTCTGGAGTGATTGTAGAAGCGCGGGACCAAGTTTTGATCACTGCTTTACTTCCGCTTTCTTGTGCTGCGTCCACACGCTTTGTCAACTTATAGTGTACAAACGGTGGTTTTTTCAACGAACGACTCATACCTTATTTCTTTCTTCTTTCGATGATAAACTTATCTGAATACTTCTTCTTCGCACGTGTCTTGTATCCTTTAGCAGGCATACCGTTACGTGAACGAGGGTGACCTCCGGCGTTACGTCCTTCACCACCACCCATCGGGTGATCTACCGGGTTCATTACGACACCACGAACACGTGGACGACGACCCAACCAGCGAGAACGTCCTGCCTTACCTGATACTACCAATGAGTGCTCACCATTCGATACAGCACCGATCGTAGCCATACAAGTAACCAAGACCATACGAGTTTCTCCAGAAGGCATTTTGATGATAGCATATTTACCATCGCGAGCGTTCAATTGAGCATAGGTTCCAGCACCACGAGCAATAATACCACCTTTACCAGGTTGCAACTCGATGTTGTGGATAACCGTTCCTAGAGGAACGTCAGATAGGAAAAGCGCATTTCCAACGTTTGGTGTAGCAGACTTTCCAGAAACGATTTTATCACCAACTTTCAATCCTTCCGGAGCGATGATATAGCGTTTTTCACCGTCAACATAGTAAAGCAATGCAATACGAGCTGTACGGTTTGGATCGTACTCGATAGATTTCACCACAGCAGGCACATCATGCTTGTCGCGTTTGAAATCAATTACACGGTACCTTTGTTTGTGTCCACCACCCATGTAGCGCATGGTCATTCGACCATCATTGTTACGACCACCAGACTTGCTTTTTTTCTCTATCAAACTCTTTTCAGGAGTATTGGTAGTTACTTCCGCAAACGTACTGTTGATCTTGTGTCTTTGCCCTGGAGTAATAGGCTGAAATTTTCTAAGACCCATCAGTTCTTACTTAAAAGTTATTAAATAAATCAATCGTCTCTCCCGCAGCAACAGTAACAACAGCCTTTTTCCAGACTTTGCTCGGTTGCTCAACGATACCTTTGTTAGTATATTTAACAGAGGATTTACCGCCACCATAGGTTAATGTACGTACGTCAGTTACCTTCACGTTGTACATCTTTTCGATAGCGTCTTTAATTTGCAATTTATTGGCCTTTCTATCTACTTCAAAAGAGAAACTGTTTGTCTTTTCAGAACCAGCAGTTGCTTTTTCCGTGATAATTGGCTTCTTGATAATTGTACCCATCACCAAATTAGTTTAGAATCTTTTCGATTACTTCAATTGAACTCTCTGTCATTACTACTTTCTTCGCGTTCAATACATCGAATGTATTTACTGAATCAGCGGCAACAACTTTTACGCGTTGCAAGTTGCGGGAAGACAAATAAACATTGTCATTTCCTGCTCCTACGATCATCAACACCTTATCATTTGCCAAGTTCAAGTTCGATAGAACCGCTTTGAAATCTGCTGTTTTTGGTGTTGCAAGGGCCATGTCTTCTACTACAACAATTGAATCCATTTTCGCTTTATATGCGAAAGCAGATTTACGAGCCAGGCGCTTCAATTTCACGTTCAATTTGAAACTGTAGTTACGTGGACGTGGTCCGAAGATACGACCTCCACCAACACGTGTTCCTGATTTAACGCTACCTGCACGAGCACCACCCGTACCTTTTTGTTTTTTCAATTTTCTGGTAGAACCTGAAACTTCGTTACGCTCCTTAGATTTGTGCGTTCCCTGACGTTTGTTAGCCAAGTGTTGCTTAACATCCAAGTAGATTGCATGATCGTTTGGTTCAATTCCAAAGATCTCGTCCGACAAGGTTACTTTCTTGGAAGTAGCCTTTCCTTTGCTATCAATTACTTTTACTTCCATTACTTCTCGATTGTTACTGTTGAACCTTTAGGACCTGGAATAGACCCTTTCACTACGATCAAATTCTTGTCAGTCAAAACTTTCAAAACTTCCAAGTTTTCCATTTTCACGCGCTTGTTACCAGTTTGTCCCGCCATGCGCATTCCTTTGAATACACGTGCAGGATAAGAACATGCTCCGATAGAACCCGGTGCACGCAAACGGTTATGCTGACCGTGTGTTGATTGTCCAACCCCACCAAATCCGTGACGTTTAACAACCCCTTGGAAACCTTTTCCTTTAGAAGTTCCAACTACGCCAACGTATTCTCCTTCTTCGAAGATCTCTACGTTAACTACATCTCCTAGGTTCAATCCTTCAAAACCTTTGAACTCCACCAATTTTGATTTTGGTGTTGTGTTCGCTTTTTTGAAGTGCCCTTTCAATGCGCTCGGTGTGTTTTTTTCTTTACGCTCACCGAAGCCCAATTGAATAGCTTCGTACCCATCTCGATCTTGTGTCTTCACTTGCGTTACTACACAAGGACCAGCTTCTATTACTGTGCATGGTGTTGCCTTACCCTCGGCACTGTAGATGCTAGTCATTCCGATTTTTCTACCAATAATTCCAGGCATACTTTACTTTGTTATTATTTATTAATTATTAAAGTGATGTAAATAGTTGTAGGGATGAACCAAAATCCATCCCTACAGATTCCATCACACTTTAATTTCTACATCAACTCCACTAGGAAGTTCCAAACGCATCAAAGCATCAACAGTCTTAGAAGAAGAACTGTAGATATCCAACAAACGCTTGTAAGAACACAATTCGAACTGCTCACGTGCTTTCTTGTTAACGTGCGGAGAACGCAATACTGTGTAAATACGCTTGTGTGTAGGAAGTGGAATTGGACCGCTTACTACTGCGCCTGTTGCTTTTACCGTTTTAACGATCTTCTCAGCTGACTTATCAACCAAGTTGTGATCGTATGATTTCAATTTAATTCTGATTTTCTGGCTCATTACTCTCTTGTATTAAGCGGAAACTTTTCCATTTGACTTAGCAATAACATCATCTGCAACGTTCTTAGGAGCCTCTGCATAATGAGAGAATTCCATAGACGAAGTTGCACGACCTGAAGATAGGGTACGCAATTGCGTTACGTAACCGAACATTTCAGAAAGTGGAACGTCAGCTTTCACTACTTTCGCACCATTCTTATCGTCCATTCCGCGAATCACGGCACGACGACGGTTCAAGTCACCTACGATATCACCCATGTTCTCTTCCGGAGTAACCACTTCAATTTTCATGATCGGCTCCAACAAGATCGGACGACATTTCTTCACTGCTTCACGGTAAGCCATTTTAGCTGCCAATTCGAACGACAATGAATCTGAATCGACTGCGTGGAATGAACCGTCAACCAATTCTACTTTCATTGCCTCCATAAGGAATCCAGCCAATACCCCGTTCTTCATTGATTCTCTGAATCCTTTCTCTACAGATGGGATAAATTCTTTTGGAATGTTACCACCTTTAATTGAGTTGATGAATTCCAAACCAGTTTTCTCTTGATTCTCTTGAGGAGAGATCTTAACAACGATGTCCGCAAATTTACCACGTCCACCAGATTGCTTTTTGTACACCTCGCGGTGATCAACACCAGCAGTGATCGCTTCACGGTAAGATACCTGAGGAGCACCTTGGTTAACCTCAACTTTAAACTCACGCTTCAAACGGTCGATGATGATCTCCAAGTGCAACTCACCCATTCCGGAGATAACTGTTTGACCAGTTTCTTCGTCTGTGTTCACACGGAAAGTTGGATCTTCTTCCGCCAATTTGTTCAATCCGATACCCAAACGGTCTTGGTCAGCTTGCGTTTTAGGCTCAATTGCTACCCCGATCACCGGCTCAGGGAAGTTCATTGACTCCAATACGATCGGTGCATTCTCAGCACACAATGTATCACCTGTACGGATATCTTTAAATCCAACCAATGCACCGATATCTCCTGCACCTAGCTCATCAATTTGATTTTGCTTGTTTGCGTGCATTTGGAAGATACGAGAAATACGCTCTTTTTGGTTCGTACGTGCATTCAACACATATGAACCAGCCGGCAATTTACCAGAATAAGCACGTGTAAAGCACAAACGACCTACGAATGGGTCAGTTGCAATTTTAAACGCCAACGCAGCAAACGGCTCATCGTAAGAAGGCTTACGAGAAGTAGGCTCATCTGTTTTTGGGTTAATACCTTCGATCGCTTCGATATCCATTGGAGAAGGCAAAATTTCCATCACCATATCCAACATCGCTTGTACTCCTTTGTTTTTGAAAGAAGAACCACACATCATTGGAACAACTTTTCCGGAAATCGTAGCTTGACGCAATGCATCCAAGATCTCACGCTCAGTCAATGAGTTCTCATCTTCGAAGAATTTCTCCATCAATGACTCATCAAACTCAGCTACTGCCTCCAACAATTCAGAACGCAAACGACGTGCGTCATCGATGATGTCAGCTGGAATTTCTACTTCTTTGTAGGTCATTCCGAAATCGTCTTCGTTCCACACGATCCCTTTCCAGTTGATCAAATCAACAACACCTTTGAATTTATCTTCTTCACCGATGTTGATCTGCAACGGCAAAGCGTGAGAACCCAACATTTCTTTTACTTGACGACACACCTTCAAGAAGTCAGCTCCTTGACGGTCCATTTTGTTCACGAAACCGATACGCGGAACGTTGTAGTTGTTTGCCAAACGCCAGTTTGTTTCAGACTGAGGCTCTACTCCATCCACTGCGGAGAACAAGAACACCAATCCGTCCAAAACGCGCAATGAGCGGTTTACCTCTACGGTAAAGTCAACGTGTCCCGGAGTATCAATCAAGTTTACGTGGTATTTTTTTCCACGGTAGTTCCAAGTAACTGTTGTAGCAGCAGAAGTGATGGTAATACCGCGCTCTTGCTCTTGCTCCATCCAGTCCATGGTAGCACCACCTTCGTGTACTTCACCCAATTTGTGGTTTACCCCTGAGTAGAAAAGGATTCGCTCAGAAGTTGTGGTCTTACCCGCATCGATATGCGCAGCAATTCCGATATTTCTTGTGTATTTAAGATCTCTTGACATGACTTATTAGAATCTAAAGTGTGAGAACGCCTTGTTTGCTTCAGCCATACGCAATGTATCTTCTTTCTTTTTGAAAGCAGCTCCTTCTTCTTTGGAAGCAGCAATGATCTCAGAAGCCAATTTACCAGCCATTGATTTTTCGTTACGTTTACGCGCATAACCAATCAACCACTTCATGGCCAATGATTGTTTACGTCCTTCACGAACAGGAGTAGGAATTTGGAAAGTTGCTCCACCAACACGGCGAGAACGCACCTCTACAGAAGGAGTAACGTTTTCTAATGCTTTCTTGAACACTTCCAATCCTTCTTGATCTTCAATCTTCTTATCTACGATCTCTAATGCATCGTAAAAAATCTTAAATGCCAAATTCTTCTTACCAGAATACATCAAGTTGTTAACGAACTTCGTCACTACAACGTCATTAAACTTTGGATCCGGGAGGATGGCAATCTTTTTCGCTTTTCTTCTTCTCATCTCTTAAAAGTTTAATTATTTCTTAGCTTTTGGACGTTTTGTTCCGTACTTAGAACGACGCTGTGAACGACCTTCAACACCAGCAGTATCTTCCGCACCACGAACAATGTGGTAACGAACCCCTGGTAAATCTTTAACCCTTCCTCCACGAACAAGAACCAAGGAGTGTTCTTGCAAGTTGTGTCCTTCACCTCCGATGTAAGCATTCACCTCTTTTCCGTTGGTCAAACGAACACGCGCAACTTTACGCATCGCCGAGTTCGGTTTCTTAGGTGTAGTGGTGTACACACGTACACATACTCCTTTGCGCTGCGGACAAGAATCCAAAGCCGCTGACTTTGATTTCTTTACAACCGCAGTCCTTCCCTTTCGCACTAACTGTTGAATAGTTGGCATACAGTACTCAAATTTTGTTTATTAATAAATAGTTTCCACCCCAAAGTACACACTTTGAGGGGTGCAAAGATAGGTAGAAATTCTTAGGATGCAAGGGAAATGGGAAAAAAGTGCTGTTTTTGAACAAATTAATGTGGATAGTCGATGACCGATTCTATTTTTTCGACGAAAGAAATCAATCCTAAATAATTTTCTTGTTCAACTCGAACGCAAAGAATTCACCTTAAGTAATTCTCACATTAGTGAAACAAGATATTCGGGCCGTTTACACACACCTCGAGTAATCCTTATAGAAATCTCAAAAAAGACTTATCATATACATTAACAAATGTAATACTTAAAAAACATTAAAATCAATCAAGGCTAGAAAAGTAGCATCTATCTTGTTGCTAGCATTCTAAATAAACAGTGTAGCACCTCTAAAAACGAACACCATGAAAAAAGTCATTTATCTCGGAATTGTATTAGCCGGAATGAGTTCTTGCGCAGTAATCAGACCAGGCGAAGTTGGCGTTAAAACCAAATTTGGAAAATTGAGCGAACCAAAAAAAGAAGGATTGATCGGATACAATCCCTTTGTAGCGCGTGTTATCAAATTACCCACAAGAACCGTAAACCGTGAATTATTGATCAACCTGCCTTCGAAAGAAGGGTTGACCATCAATTCGGAAATATCGATCCTTTACAAGATCAAACCGGAAATGGCCAAGCAGATCATCACTGACATTGGGTTGGAATACGACAAGATCGTAACCTCGGTATTCCGCTCAGCCTCGGCGGATGTCACAGCCAAGTTTTACGCCAAAGACATGCACAGCGGAGAACGAAGCGTGATCGAAGAGCAGATCGCAGCAAAGATGAATCAATTACTCAACGACAAAGGATTTGAAGTGGAATCTGTATTGATGAAATCTATTTCTTTGCCGGCAGGTTTATCGAAAGCGATCGAGGAAAAATTGGCAGCAGAACAAAATGCACAACGCATGGAATTCGTTTTACTTACCGAGAAGAAAGAAGCTGAACGCAAAATCATCGAGGCGACCGGAACACGAGACGCTCAAAAGATCGTTTCGGAAGGGTTGACCGACGAGATTCTCCAATTGCGGCAGATTGAAATGATGGAAGAACTTTCTACAAGTCCAAATGCCAAAGTGATCGTAACAAATGGAACAAACGCCCCTGTTTTGATCAAGGAATAAGCAAGCTTCGCGATTCTTCAAAGGCAATCTCTAATAACGGATTGCCTTTTTTTTGTTTTCCACAGTATCGCATCACCCTAGACGATTTACTATCTTTGTTGTTATGGAATATTTAGCTGGATTAAACGAGAGTCAACGCGCTGCCGCTCAAAACATTTAAGGCCAACAGATTCGAAAGCAAAAAGCGATTTTTATTTTCTCCCAAAGAAAAATTCACCCTCGAAATTCAACTTTAATCATTTAATATTCGTTGTTTCAAGCTCTTCTTATTCAATGAATTTCCTTTTCCAGAAAAAATTTCATCATACCCAATAACAGTTGTATCATTATTAAATATTTTAATCAAAAAAGGATAATTTTCAACTTCTTTAAAACTTTGAAAAAGAATAGAGTCACATCTTAATTCATATTTAAATTTGTTTTCATATAATAGGTTCAATTCCTCTTGTCTTTGAGTATTCACTATCGGGGAATTAAAACATTCAAACAACATTACTGGTACTACCTCAATAGAATTCAAATACATTCCTATTTCTGACGGACAATCATGGCATTGAGCGTAACCATTAATGATAAACACCTTGTAGTTCTCTTTATTCTTATCTAAACTTAAAAGAACAACACTCAAAACTATCACTAAAAAAAGTCCTAATCTACTTGAAAATACCATAACCTAGAATGTAATTTATCGCTTTGCGTTTGGTGATTAAAATAAATGTCTGTTTGGAAGTTTTCCATATTTAATTGCTCTTCAGCAAAATGAACAAGGCAAAGTCCAGAATTAATCTTTATTAATTTGTTGTATAAAGAGTAATATGGCCATAAATTTTTTGATTTTTGAACGTAAGGGTTAATCTCTTTTACTTGAGTCAATATCCATTTCGAATCTTTCTTTTCCCACAAATGATCAAACATTTCAAAATGATTTCCTTTAGGAATAGAAATTCTAACCAATATGGAATTGGAATTCAAATAAAAAACACTCCAAATATGCGAACATTTCTCTCTCATTTTAGAATTGAATTTTGTCACATCTGTAAGTGAAAGATGATTACTCTGCATTCTCTTGTATGCTATGGAATCTATATCAGAAATTTTAGGAAACAAGTTAGCATCTTCCAATTCTATTGAATCAATTAAACGAGTTGAATCATAGATTTTAATCGAATAATGCAAAGCATCTGAAACCAAAAACCTATTTTCAGATGAGTATAGAGGATCAAAATAACTATTGGGATGAACCGTTGTCGCTAAAGGAAAATCAAGTGTAAAGTAATTGGTGGTTATTTTTTTAAATCGAATATCATAAACGACTACTTCCATTTTTTTCAAATTTCTATCCAATGAAAAATAAGAACCACAATAAAATTTTCCGGTCGACTTTTTAAAAAAATCAAATGAGCTTGAAAGTTTTTTTAATTCAATTTTTTGCAGCTCCTGCATCGAATTTAATCTTGCTACTAACAACTCATCTCCACAAAGTATACCCAAGAGATTATTCTGAAACAAACACATTGGTTCGAATTCACAATTACTTTTGTTAAAATATTTTTTTAACGGAAACTCTTTTTTGGTTAGAAGGGAATCAGATTTATAAAATCTCAAAGTCAGATTTCCATTTTTGCTATCAAAACTCAAAATAGTATCATCTTGAATATCTATACCAATACTGGAACTGTTTAAATTCTCACTTGTAAAATCTACAGATTTACTAAATGAAATTTGTGCATTTGCCCATACTAAACATACAAGAAACACAAAAAGTAAAATCAATTTTTTCATACAATGAAAAGCGGATAGATCGTAATCTATCCGCAATTAATTCTTTATGGCTAAATGTAAACAGGTTTTATAGTTGTAGTAATTTTCGTGATTCCATTACTATCTTTTCTCCAAACCGAAGAAACATAAATATTAAGGTTTCTTCCTCCATATTGTGAAGCTATTGTTTTGCTCCAAGTTCCGCTTGTTTTTGTCAATGCATCTAAATCTATTGCATCATTCATTTCATCAAAAAACCCAGACGCTACAAATACAGCATGGTCATCAACATCATTTACGACACTTATCCCTGCGAAACGACAGCCTTCATTACCAGGATCCTGACAAGTTATTGTATACACTTGATCATTTCCTGGATTTGTAGTTCCATGATAGGTTTGATTTACCGTTTTGTAACCTCTTCTTCCGCCATTATCTCTTTCCCAATTGATAATTCTCTCGGCATAGCTATTAAAAGATGTAAATAACACAATTGAGAACAAGCTCAATCCATTAATTAAATTTGAAGTTTTCATTTTTTTGAGATTTAAGTTGTACCTCTTGTTCCACTGAGGAAACTAATAAGTGGTTGTTAATTCAATAAATGGCCATTTTCTTATTAACAAACTAAAAAAAAAAAAAAAAATGACAAATCAAAATTTTATTAAAAAAATCACATAAAGAATACTAGTTCAATTCTCGTTTAAACCCATCAATATTCTAAATTTGTGTTATGGAATATTTAGCTGGATTAAACGAGAGTCAACGCGCTGCGGTAGAACACATTGAAGGACCCACCATGGTTATTGCCGGTGCCGGATCCGGAAAAACACGTGTACTCACCATGCGCATTGCCTACATGATCGATCAAGGAGTTGATCCGTTTAATGTTTTGGCATTGACATTTACGAATAAGGCCGCGAAGGAAATGACTGAACGCATCGGTTCGATCGTTGGTGCCAGTGAAGCAAAGAATATTACCATGGGAACCTTCCACTCGGTTTTTTCACGCATTCTCCGTTTCAATGCAGATCGATTGGGCTACCCGCAAAACTTTACCATTTACGATACACAGGACACGAAAAGCTTGTTAAAGGATATTGTGAAAGAACTGAATCTTGACGACAAGATCTACAAGCCGAGTATGGTTT
The DNA here is from genome assembly GCA_964427665.1 of uncultured Fluviicola sp. GTDB lineage: Bacteria > Bacteroidota > Bacteroidia > Flavobacteriales_D > Crocinitomicaceae > Fluviicola. Next base: position 44,638 of record CAYRVL010000014.1, read on the forward strand.
ACGGACGCATTTCTGCAGCCAAGAACAACTTGATCTCGCCGGAAGCGTATGCTGAAAATACGGAGATCATAGCTGAAGATCGTCAGAGTCAACGACCGGAATTGGCGCGGATATACAAAACCTATGCACTGCGCTGTTTCAAAGCCGGAGCAATGGATTTCGATGACCTGTTGTACCAAACCAATGTGTTGCTCCGCGATTTCCCGGATGTCTTGCATTATTACCAACACAAGTTCCGCTACATTCTGGTAGATGAGTATCAGGATACGAACTATGCGCAATACCTCATCGTTAAAAAATTGGCTGCCGTTTATGAGAACATTTGTGTGGTTGGTGACGATGCCCAAAGTATCTATTCCTTCCGCGGTGCAAACATCCAGAACATTTTGAATTTCCGCAGCGATTATCCGGATTTTAAATTGTTCAAGTTGGAACAAAACTACCGTAGTACACAAACTATCGTTGAGGCTGCAAACAGTGTGATCTCGAAAAACAAGGATCAGATCAAAAAAAGCGTTTGGACGGATAACGACAAGGGAAATCCGATCAAGGTGATTCGCGCACTGACCGACAACGAAGAAGGTAAGATCATTTCGAATCGCATTTTTGACATCAAACACAGTGAAAGTTCGAATTGGAGCGATTTTGCCATTTTATACAGAACCAACCGCCAATCACGTGCCTTCGAGGAAGCGCTGCGCAAAATGAATATGCCTTACAAGATCTACGGAGGACTGTCGTTCTACCAACGCAAGGAGATCAAGGACATTTTAGCCTACTTCAGATTGGCAGCTAACAACAACGACGAAGAAGCACTAAAACGCGTGATCAATTATCCGAAACGCGGAATCGGTAAAACCTCGTGGGAACAAGTAGTGATTGCTGCAAACCAATACAACACAAGTATTTGGCAAGTAATCTCCGATTTTTCCACGTACTCTGTTCAATTACCAACGGCAACGCGTCAAAAGATTAATGAATTTGTGATCATGATCCAAAGCTTCACAGCTCAGTTGAATACTACTTCTGCCTACGATCTGGCGCAACACATCGCAAAATCGAGCGGTATCCTCAAAGAACTCTACAGCGAAAAAGACAAAGGTCCTGAAGAAGTAGAGCGCTACCAGAACATCGAAGAATTATTAGCCGGTATCAAAGAATTCACGGTTCAAAATAACACGGAAGAAACACCGGTGTCGTTATCCGACTTCATGATCGACGTGGCCTTGTTGACAGACGCGGATAACGACAAAGAAGAAGACAAGAATAAAGTCACCTTGATGACCATCCACTCCAGTAAAGGATTGGAATTCCCGCATGTGTTTTTGGTGGG
>CAYRVL010000014.1:46070-51338 GCA_964427665.1 uncultured Fluviicola sp.
TTTGCTAAACTGACAGTGTTGGAGGAATAAAAAAAAGGAGCGCACATGCACTCCTTTTCCAATCTGTCACTGATCGACTATTTCAAATTATCCCAGAAAAAGATCTCTTTTAACACCCGATCACCAAAAGGCTGTCCTTCCATCTTGGATTTCAGCTCCGCATACAATTCTGCGTCCGTATATTCCTTTGCTTTTTTCTTCGGCATGGTGACTTGTTCCGGTGTTGGAACCAACATTTCAACGGAAGTAGCAAAGTAAACTACACCACCATCCTCGGTTGCCAGACCCAAAATAGCACCCGGCAAACCGGTCATCGTTTCCGGTCCAACAGTTGGAACGATATCTGTTGTAAACCAAGCGTAGATACGTGTTGTGTCGTCCTTTTGCCAAATAGCGCGCGTACATTCGTATCCGGCGATCTTTCTGGTTTTATCCGTGATCTTCCACGTGCGAACAGAGACCGAATCCTTCACCAATAAAGGAGTACCCCAAAAGTCCATCAACACCGATTTCTTTTCGTTCTTTAAATCTTGATAGACTGTATTTTTCATAGTAGCCCACGACATTTTATCCTCCTGATCAGGTGGAATATAACTGAAGAACGACGACGTATCATTGAAGAACAGAGAAAAACGATCTATACGGATCTTATTTTTCTCATTGAACATACCAGCCATGCGCTCATCATCAAATTTCTTCAACAAATTCGTACGACGCTCGTATGTTATCTTACCTTGCTTGAGTAATTGTGCCGACGCCGTTGTACCCAACAACAGAAATACGGCAAGTATCCATTTAGAACCAGTGATCATCTTCTACTTCTCTTGTGCGGTTATTATTAAATTTCAAGGTCATCTTCAACATGAAATAGCGGCGAATGACATTGATACGCTGGTCAACGATTACGTTGTTGTTGACTTCACGGAAATTACTAATGTTTTGATTTAAGATGTCGTATGCTTCAACACCAAAATACAAGTTTCCTGTCTTCAAGAAGGAGCGCTGAATTGAGGCATTCCAGATGACATAATTCACGTTATAGCCACTCGTTAATCCGGTGTTCTTGTTGTAAGTTGCATCTGTTTTTACGAACCAACGATACGGCAAGGTCCAATCGATCGCCGCACGGAAATTGTACACCGTATACGGTTGATTCGTCAACGTAGCCAAGGTGTTATTGGGTGCATTGTAATCAAATCCTGCGCCGAGGTCAAAATTCAGTGAATCACCGTTGTAACGCAAAGTCAGATCTGTTCCTATTCCATTATTCTTTGAAATGTTTTGCACATTATTGATGTAGTTCTCAGTAGCTGTGAAATTACCATTCAGATTCACATCCAAACGAAGGTCTTTCATTACTTTATTCAACGGAATCCCCATTCCTCCATAGTAGAACAAAAAGTCAGCATTTTTTACGTTGATCGCTTTCGACTCCGTTTGACCATTCGGCAAATAGATCGTTGAGGTACTAAATGCGTCATTTTGATGTGTGTAATTCACCCCGGAATAAACGTAGAACCCAGACAATCCTTTCCACATGTTGTGGCTCAAGTTAACGGTATGCGTGTAGTTCGGTCGCAGATCCGGATTACCCACGCGGCGGAAGTTTGGATTCGAGTTGTCGATCACTGGCTGCAATTGATCCACCGATGGGAGCGATGAATTGGTATTATAGGTCAATCGCAAACGGTTTGAGGAACTAAACTTGTGCGTGATCACAACGCGTGGCAACAAGTTGTTCAATCCTTGTTTGATTGTTGTGTCCAAAAACACGTTGTTGTTATCGATGGAGATCGTTCGTGCTCGCGTACCGGCAGAAATACGTGTTTTCGTATTTTCAAAGATCAAAAATGCCCCTAAACGATGTTGCTGTCGATCCGCAGTGAATTCATTTGAGAACAATGAATCGATATTGGTGTATGATCCATTCATCGGACTGAAAGCAGTTTTGCGTTGTTCGTTATTATTCGAGTAAAATTCGTAATCGAATTCTGCGCGCCATTTTTTCGCAAAAGGTTCCACATAGTTGATATACCCCGTATTTGCGAGACTAACATATCGGTTTTCCTTCTTCTGATCAAACAAATAGTTCGTATCCAAGGTCGGAACTGTTCTGTCTATAGTATTTAAGAAACCATCCGAACTATTGTCATTCGTAGACAAATTGTAGCGCATGATCAATTTGCGGTTCTTCTTCTTAAAGTCCTTGATCAAGCGCAAGGTAGAATTGGTAGAGAATCCATCGGCACCTGTGGAATCGGTTTGATCCGTATAACGCGTGCTGTCGCGAAGCGAAGACTCGAAATATGTCAAGGAATTCGTTTCCACCATGTTTTTATTGAAATTGAACTTCGGTTCAAACTCCAATTTGGTCAGAGAATCCAGTTGTTGTGTAAACTTCACACCGATCTGGTGCTGTAGGTAGTTTTCCTTCTTAACGCTTTTGCGATCCGTGTAATAAGTTGTATCGCTTAGAATGTACTGCGACAAACTTGTTTGCTGCGACGTAACTCCGTACTGTGAAAACGCATAATTCACGCGTACTTTTCCGCCTTTCCAAAGTTTTTGATCGAGGTAAAAGCCTGCGCGGATCGTTTGTGGAATTCCCTCAGAACCTCCAACACTATTCCCTTCGAAGCTTTGAATATCATCCGACTCATTCCCCCAATTCATCCCTTCGCTCAAACCAAACTTGAACATGTCGCGTCCGTTGAAATCGGTCTTTGGAGTATTGGAAGCCAAGCCGAATACCGCGATCTTTTGTTTGCTGTTGTATTTATTCAATAAGACTTCACCCTCGTAGAAACCGGTATTGGGCGTGGTGAATTGATTGACCCCACCGGCGAGATTCACTTTTCCGAAGTAGCCTTTTTTTGCTTCGTCCTTGAGTTTAAGATCCAGGACTTGCAGTTTTTCGTCGCTTCCATCTTCGGCATCTTTCTCATATACTTTTACTTCCTCCACGCCTTTTGCAGCCAAGTTTTTCGTAGCGATCGTTGCATCTGAGCCAAAAAACTCATCCCCATCTACTAGTACCTGATTGATCTCTTTTCCTTGATTCGAGATCTTTCCATTGGCATCGATCGTCATCCCCGGTAGTTTTCGAATAAGATCCTCCACAACTGCGTTTTCCTTTACTTTGAAGCTATCCGCGATATATACCAACGTATCTCCGCGGTAATAGATCGGATTTTTGTTTGCGAAAATGACAACCTCCTCGATGCCCGTACTTTTTTCAGACATGACCAAAGGCATCAATTCGAACACACTATTTTCAGTGCTTCCGAAAAAATAGGAAGTGAAATCACCGTAGTTTGGATGTCTTACAACCAATTGAACAGTATCGATCGGTAATGAAAAGTTCATATTCCCATATTTATCCGAACGCTTAAAATCCAACAATACGGAGTCCTTTACACGAATGACCATTCCTACTGCATCGCGCACCGGAATCTCGGCAATGGAATCATAAACTTGAGCACGGATCTCCATTTTTTGAGAAAATCCGACGAACGATGTTACCAATAAGCAACAAACAAGGAAGTACTTCAACATAACGATTCTTAGGTTCAACAAAAATAGGCAGTCATTACCGGGGTAATTATGAGTTTGGTTAAAACGGCTGCGAAAATACGATGAATGGCGCAGAAAAACGTTTAACGGTTTCGTATTTTTTTGTTACAAATCGAAAAGAGGGAGCCGCTGCCCCCTCTTTTCCACTGCATATCGTGATCAAAATCGGATCACCTCACGCACCTCGATCTCCGTAATGCGCTGTGGCTCCCCTTTTTTATTGACGATCGTTCGGTACACCAATCTGCCCGAAACAGCTAATTTGCTGCCCTTCTTGCAATACTGATGCACAAACGACGCCGTTCTTCCCCACGCAAACATGGAATAGATCGGTAGTCGTGATTTTTTCGCTACTGAATCGTCGTCTTGTTTCACGTCCAATCGGAAACGAGCAACCATCCCTCCATTCTCAAACTGCGTGATATTCACGTTGTCACCCAGCATCCCCACTAGCGTGACTTGATTACGTCCTAAACTCATACTACAATACAATTAAGTCATTCACTTCGATCTCTGAATACATCTTGCGCTCGCCATTTTCACCCATGTAGAACCGAGAAACAAGTCTTCCTTCCACAGCAACACTAACGCCTTTATTACACATTTCTTCCATGATTCGCACCCAGCGACCAAATGCTGACATGCGGTGATAATCCTGTTTCACACACAAGGAACCATCCTTGTCGAGATACTGCTCTTTCGTGGTCACTGAAAATCGCACCACTTTCGCACCACCGGGCAGCACCGAAACCGTTGGTTTCGATGCGATCTTCCCGATAATGTTCACGTGGTTGAAACTGAGCAATTTTGGTTTACGCTGCACATTTTCCATGATTACGTGTATTTAGGTGATTATTGTTTTTTCGGATTCAAGATCATGAAGTCGATCAGTTCGATCTCTGTCACATAGCGTTTCTCACCCGCCTTTTCATAGCTGCGGTTCACTAAACGACCTTCGATCACCAATTCACTACCCTTGTCGGTTAACTTCTCAACACGCTCTCCCAATTTACCCCAGGCTACGATGTTATGCCACTGTGTGTTGTCTGTCCACTCTCCCGACTTTTCTTTCTTGCGCTCATTCGTTGCCAACGAGATGCGGGTCATGCTTGTCCCTGAATCAAAAGTTTGCACTACCGGTTTTGCACCTAAACGACCGATCAAATTCACTTTGTTTTTCAATGTGTTCATACTTGTAAGAATTAAACGTTTGTAAAAAAATTTGTTTTGCTCAGCTGACTTTCAACTGATTGATGGTGCAAAGTTGTAGGTGCCTGTTTTCCGGATTCGGTTATTATCTATTTACTGTCGATTATTTTTCGTTTACAACTATTTGCAATCGTTTTTTATTCTGATTTTGTGTTAGTTACATTTTTTCAACTCGGATTAATATTTTTCATTTTTTCTTACCTTTAGCCCATGAAAATCGCACTTTCCGGAGCTAGTGGCTTGATTGGCTCGTATCTCTTAGAACAACTTTTGAATGCCGAAACGGTGGATCAGGTTCACATCCTTGTTCGCAAAAAACTGGACAAGGAACATCCAAAGTTGATCCAACATATTGCCGATTACGAAAACCTGGATCAACTGCAAATCAGTGAAAAAATAGATGTTGCTTTTTGTGCTTTGGGAACGACCCTACGCAAAGCCGGTTCGAAAGATGTGCAAACCCGAATTGACCGCGATTATGTGATC
>CAYRVL010000015.1:0-15116 GCA_964427665.1 uncultured Fluviicola sp.
TTCACCCTTCTGAAATCCGAATTTGAAAACGGTGCGTAACTGGTACGTAACATTCAAATTCAAACCATGAAAAAGACAATTTTAACAGCAGGAATTTTTTCGTTGATGACCATCGCATCCTTTGCACAAGACAATACCGTAATGGTAGGCGGTGAAGCCATGTACCCGATGAAGAACATCGTGGAGAATGCCGTAAATTCTAAAGACCACACCACACTGGTAGCCGCGGTTCAAGCAGCTGGATTGGTTGAGACTTTGCAAACAAAAGGTCCATTTACAGTTTTCGCTCCTGTCAATGATGCTTTCGAAAACTTGCCGGCAGGAACTGTTGAAACTTTATTGAAACCTGAAAATAAGGGAACGCTCACAAAAGTATTGACTTACCACGTCGTTGCAGGGAAAATGGACTTCAACGCACTCGCAGCAGCGATCAAAAAAGGAAAAGGGAAAGCCGAATTGACTACCGTTGCCGGTGCTAAGTTGTATGTGATGATGAACGGGGAGCACAACATCCAGATCAAAGATGAGAATGGAACCGTTGCCAATATTTCAACGTACGACGTTTACCAGTCGAATGGCGTGATCCACGTGATCGACAAAGTTGTGTTGCCAAAAATGTAATCGTTTCGCTGATCTTTCCAATTACTTGATACAACTCGTTAGGTTCAGTTAGTAGTACACTCCATGTATCAAGGGTAGCAAACAATTTCAGCGCAACCAGTGAAAAGTCCGGATACCGATGGCAAAAAACAGTCATAGGATTCGGACTTTTTCGTTTATTCGAACAAAACCAACGGATTGCTTACCTTTGCAAAAAAAATTCCCATGACCTTTCGCGATTTGAATTTGAAAAAACCAATCTGGAATGCACTAGACGATCTGGGCTACACCACGCCAACGATCATTCAAGCTGCTGCATTTCCGGTGATGATGTCCGGTAAAGACACCATCGGGATCGCGCAAACAGGAACGGGAAAAACCCTTGCGTACATCTTGCCCAACTTATGTATGTGGCAATTTTCCAAAGAACCGCATCCGCAGATCCTGATCATCGTTCCAACCCGCGAATTGGTCGCACAGGTAGTGCGCGAAGTAGAAAAACTCACGACGTACATGAATGTTGTTGTGGGCGGTGTTTACGGTGGTGCCAACATCAATACGCAAGCTGCCATGGTGCTGCAAGGTTTGGATATTTTGGTGGGAACTCCCGGTAGAATCCTGGATTTGGCGGCAAATGGTTCGCTGCAGTTGAAACATTGCAAGAAAGTTGTGATCGACGAAGTGGATGAAACCCTGAGCCTCGGATTTCGTCCGCAATTGCTGCGCATTTTTGAATACCTTCCAGAGAAACGTCAGCACATGGTGTTCTCCGCGACCCTTTCTGAGGAAGTAGAAACATTCATCAACGATCATTTCATCGACCCGATCAAAGTAGAGGCTGCTCGTGCCGGAACACCGATCGATCGCGTTGAACAAATCGGCTATGCTGTTCCGAACTACACCACCAAAATGAATCTCTTGCACCATTTGCTGGACACCCAAGCGGAGATGGACAAAGTGCTGGTATTCACAGCTTCACGTGCATTGGCAGATCGTGTTTACGAAGAATTAGAAGCCAGTTATCCGGAAAAGATTGGAGTAATCCACAGCAATAAAGCACAAAATCAGCGTTTCAATGCCGTGAAAAGTTTCGACGACGGAACCTATCGTGTGTTGGTTGCAACGGATCTGGTTGCTCGCGGGATCGATATCGCTGCAGTGAGTCACGTGATCAACTTCGACCTACCGGAAAACCCCGACAATTACATTCACCGCATCGGTAGAACCGGTCGTTACGATCAACGCGGAACCGCTATTGCTTTTGTGGGTGCCAAAGACAAAGAAATTCTTGCGCGCATTGAACAACACATGGATCAAAAACTGGTAGTTCAGCCCTTGCCAAACGAAGTGGAATACAGCGAACTCATTTTAGATTTCGAAAAACCGGAAGTGGCCATGAAAAATGTCTTGGTGAAATTGCCAAAACGCGATGACGTAGGTCCGGCTTTCCACGAGAAAAAAGACAAGAATAAAAAGGTGAACGTGCGCTACAACCACAAAAAGGCCATGCAGGAGAAATACGGCAAGCCAAAAAAACGCGGCTCCAAGAAAAAATAAGCGGATTTTTTGAGGTTAAAAAACGTTAAGCTACCTTTCGTTTTTAACATTTCGAGTACATTCGTCGTTCTTGGTACATGATCAAAATTCGCATCAATATCGTAATTACCGCAGTATGGATCGCCATGCTGGCATTGTTGCTGATACAGATCTACCAAACGGTGCAGTTGTACGACCGTAAATCCGACGATTTCCAGTCAAAGATCAAAACCGCCACCGAACGCATTTCCCTGATCCACGAAAAGATAGAGGACATTCACCGGTATTCGAAATTGATCAATAAAGATGTATCGCAACAATACCAGGACGTTCTGAAAGAAGAATTCCAGAACCTTTTTGAGGTCAAAGAATCCATTTCGATCCGTGATACCACGCTCTTGGTCAAAGGCGAGTTGCAGAATTATCTTGTGGTTACAGGAACTGCTTACGACTCGGTTTCCGGGCTTAATGCGCGTCAAGAAGTGTTAGCACGCGACGTCCGACAGATCCGCGAACTTTTTGATGGTGGTTCCAAATCCTTGTTCCAAAAAGATTCCATCCGCGCGGCCTATCACCTCGACCAACGCGTCATGCACAAGATCGTGAAGAAGGCGAAGTATATCAACGACTTGATGGTGGAAACCTTCCGGGACAATATCTATATGGAACCAAACAAGCGCATTGATCTGAAGATCCTCGACAGCATCATCCGCAGCGAATTGGCCGTCGATAAGTTGCCTTTGCGTTATTCCTTTCTGATCACCGAAGAAAATAACCAACCACTCACGTTCCCGGTGCAACCCGAACATTACAAATTGGATCTGGATACCAACCACACGTTCGGAGTTACTTTATTCCCGGACAAGATCCTGGAGGACAAACTCACCCTTCATTTGTATTTTCCGCAAGAAAAGACCTTCGTTTTCAAAGAGATGGGAAGTCCACTGATCATTAGCTTGGTGCTCGTAATTCTGATCGTATTCGCGATCACCTACATGTTCAAGACCATTCTGACGCAGAAGAAACTTTCGGAAATGAAAAACGACTTCATTTCAAACATGACCCATGAGTTCAAAACACCGATCTCTACCATTTCTTTGGCCTGCGAGGCGATGTCCGACCCCGGAATGATGGGAGACGCACACGAACCGGCAGCTCCTTTCGTGAAAATGATCAACGACGAGAACAAACGCTTGAGTAATTTGGTGGAATCTATCTTGCAAAGTGCGGTCATGGATCGTGGAGAGTTGAAATTGAAACAGGAACAGGTGCCACTCATTGAGGTCATTCGCGAAGTTTCAAAATCTGCAGCCTTCCGCATTGCCGGAAATGATGGCGAACTGTTGCTGGATCTTCCAAAAGAAGAGGTTTTCATAACGGCAGACCGCACACACGTAACCAACATGGTTTCCAATTTGATCGATAACGCCATCAAATACAGCAAGGAAAACATCCACGTGAAAGTGAAAATGGAGGTCGCTGCCGAGAAAATCACTATTTATGTGGCGGATCAAGGGATCGGTATAAAAAAAGAACACCTTTCGAAAATTTTTGATAAATTGTACCGTGTTCCAACCGGAAATGTTCACAATGTAAAAGGGTTCGGACTCGGTTTGAGCTATGTAAAAGCCCTTGCCGACTATTACGGTTGGTCTATTAACGTAAAAAGTCAATACGGTGTCGGATCGGAATTCCGCATCACCATAAAACGATAAAAGCATGAATAAGCAGAAAACCATCTTACTCGCCGAAGACGATGACAACTTAGGTCATTTGTTGCAAACCTTCTTGAAAGCAAAAGGATTTACCGTTGATCTGGCAAGAAACGGAAAATTGGCTTACGAGCAATTCAATACCAAAACCTATGATTTCTGCATTTTCGATGTCATGATGCCGGAAATGGATGGGTTTACCCTTGCCAAAGAAGTGCGTTTGATCGATCCAAAAATTCCCATTCTCTTCCTGACCGCCAAAAGCATGAAAGAAGACAAATTGGAAGGATTTGAGACCGGAGCCGATGACTACATGACCAAGCCCTTCGCCATGGAGGAATTGTTGGCACGCATCAACGCTATTTTGCGCCGCACCATTGGTGACGAAAAAGAAGAAGATGGTCTGCAAACGATTGGAACCGTTACCTTCGACCCGGTGACGCGTATTTTGCACCTGAAAGAAGAGGAACGTAAATTGACTACGAAAGAAGGCCAATTGCTGAATCTCTTGTGCAAGAACCGCAACGATATCCTGGACCGCCAAGCAGCGTTGCGCGCTATTTGGGGCGACGACAATTACTTCAACGGACGTTCCATGGATGTATACATCGCCAAATTGCGTAAACTTCTGAAAGAAGATCCACGCATTGAGATCCTGAACGTGCACGGAAAAGGATTTAAATTGATCGTTCACGAATAATTGCTAACTTCCCCGCAGCTCTGAATTGTGGGAATGATCATTCGTCAAACATACTACGCACACGTACGCCAACTCGCTTGGATCGTGTGCGTTTTTTTATGCTGGTTTCCAAGCTTCGGACAAGATACACTCGCGGTTTACTACCAAGGCGGTGCCTTTCGCTTGAGTCCGGAAAACAAATTGTTGATCACAGATTTCCTGCTTCGGAACGACATTAGTAATGTAGACAGCATTGCGCTCAACGGTTTTGCAGAAAGCACCGGAAAACAAAAAAAGAACCTTAAACTATCCAAAAAACGCTGTCTCGTAGTAGATAAACACCTACACAGGCAATTTGGCGACACCTTGATCGTGAGCAGTTATGCATTCGGGGAAGAAGCCGATCCAACGAAAGCACACCTCAATCATCGCCGTGTGGAATTGGTGGTTTACTACAAAGTGCTTCCACCTACTAAAACACCTTTCGACGACGATTTTAAACGCGACACACTTTCCCGATACTGCTACCTGTTTGCGGATTCGATCTTGGCGCGCTGCAAACAAACGAACTATCGCAAAGGAAACCTGCGCTTGGTGCAATTGGAGTTAGAAACCCACCACTGGAACGAAAAAATGAAGGTCTACTCCATGTCGGCCAAAACCGGCTATACCAAACAGGTGAAATGGAAATTGGAAACCAGCGGCGACCTGTGGTGGAAACGCAATCGCTACGTCGCTACTGTCCGCGCGATCGATTTTGAGCGTTACGGCATCCTATTTCGCACAGCAAGCAAGAGCGATTCAACAGCTTGTACAGTGTGTGATGCCGATAATAGTGCATCTTGGAGCTTAGTAGATCAGGTCCGACCGGATGTCATGGTCATGCAGCATGTGCAACTCCGAAATCGTCCGTTCTTTGATGAAGTTACACTCGTCGTTCCCCGCCAATTTGTACAACCCGGAAAAAGTTATTTCGCGGATTCGTTGAAAGAGCAAGGGATATACTGGCACACCCTGCGCGGCCGCAAAAACAGTTTGTTTTACTTCGCCGAAGTGCCCGTGCAATCCGTGTTGAAACCAGACTGGAATGTACACAGTTACGTGCCCACGTGTACCGGTTCCTCTGACTATTTTCTTCCACCCTATCGGGTTGACAGTTTGAAACCTCACTCCAGCGAACCACTTACGAACGGATATAGCTGGATGCAATTCGGGATCGATCTGGGTGTGCAATTCAACGGTCAATTCGCCGGAATTGTCGCTGCATACGGGCAATACCGCTACGAACGCTCAGAGGTCACGGCAAAAATTGGCATGGACCAACGCTTGGGAGCATGGACCACCCTGCAATACGATTTCTTGTTGTGGGGTTTCGCACCCGTGCAGGAGTATTACGTAGGGCGCACCAACCGTCCGATGGTCAGTGATTTTCACCGGATGCTAAACCTGTATACCGGCAGTGCAGCGAGTTTTTATTTTCCGCATGGACCGATGCAGATCTTCCAGGATCTACATGTCGGATTCTTATTCCGAAACAACGGATTTGGGAGAAACCTGGAGCAGATCTATCTGGAAAGTGGTGCCGCGATCAATTATACCGGTTCCACGCAACTGCGATTTTTACTTCGTGGAGGCTTGCGTTTCAGAATTTAACAGGACGCTCGTTCAAATCACAAACGAACCAAATCCTTTCGGTATCTTTGCACAGAGGAAAAACACGTCACATGGAACAACTTCGCAATTTCATCAATGGTAGCTACTGTGCACCAACTTTGGGAAAATACATCGACAATTACGAACCGGCAACAGGAACTGTCTATTGTCAGATCCCGGATTCTACCGCAGAAGACGTGCAACAAGCTGTAGAAGCTGCTGAAAAAGCCTTCCCAATTTGGTCTACGATGCCCGCTGCAGAACGCGGTGCTATTCTGATGCGTCTGTCGCAAGGAATTGAAAAGCGCATGGACCAATTTGTAGCTGCAGAATCGCGTGACAACGGCAAACCCTTGTCTTTAGCTGCCCATGTTGACATTCCGAGAGCTGTTTCGAACTTTCATTTTTTCGCAACAGCCGTAGAACACGTGTCCTCTGAATCGCATTACATGGAAGGATTGGGTGTGAACTTTACCACCCGTAAACCGATCGGCGTAGTCGGTTGTATTTCGCCGTGGAACTTGCCGCTGTACTTGTTTTCCTGGAAAATTGCGCCTGCATTGGCTGCCGGGAACTGTGTGATCGCAAAACCGTCAGAAATTACACCCTATACCGCATATCTATTAGGAGAAGTCATTGCCGAAAGCGGAATGCCGGCAGGTGTGTTGAACATCTTACATGGAACCGGACAATCAGTAGGTGATGCCATCGTGAAACATCCAAAGATCAAAGCGATCTCGTTTACCGGAGGAACCAAAACCGGAGAGTACATTGCGCGCACAGCCGGACCGATGTTCAAGAAATTATCCCTTGAATTGGGTGGTAAGAACCCGAACATCATCTTCGCTGATTGCGATTTCGACGAAATGATCAAAACCACCGTGCGATCTTCTTTTGCAAACCAGGGACAGATCTGTTTATGTGGTTCACGCATTTTCATTGAACGTTCGATCTACGAGCGTTTCAAGACTGCATTTGTAGAACGTGTGAAGCAATTAACTGTATCCTATCCTAGCGACCCGAAGGCAAAAATGGGTGCTGTGGTTTCGCAACCGCACATGGAAAAAGTGTTGTCGTACATCCAATTGGCTCAAGAAGAGGGTGGAACGGTATTGTGCGGTGGTGAACGCGTGCATTTGGCTGCTCCTTACGATCAGGGATATTACATTGCTCCCACAGTGATCGAAGGGTTGTCGTACGATTGCCGCACGAATCAGGAAGAGATCTTTGGTCCTGTGGTTACCCTAACGCCTTTCGACAGTGAAGAGGACGTGTTACATATGGCAAATAGCACACAATACGGGTTGAGTGCAACGATCTGGACAACGGATCTGAACCGTGCTCACCGCGTGGCTGATCAAGTTCAAGCCGGAATCGTTTGGATCAACTCCTGGCTGGTTCGCGATCTACGCACGCCATTTGGTGGAGTGAAAGCATCCGGTGTTGGTCGTGAAGGCGGTTGGGAAGCCATGCGTTTCTTCACCGAAGCCAAGAACATCTTCATTCCGTATCTGAATCAGAACGGACACTAAGAACGCGTTTTTAGAATAACTTCTGCTTCTTCAAGAGGCGATTTACCGGGAAATTCAGTGATCCGTATACCTCTCGTTTCTTGAGCGAATCGATCTGGAATTGTAGGCGCGTGCCTTTGTAGTTCAGGATACCGTTACACGCATTCGAAAGAGCTTGTTTGGGCGGCGCATCCGATGTGTAGGCGCTGATGTAGCTTGGCTGGAAATTCAACTTCAGGGGCGGAGAGAATAAAAAACGGAACTTATTTCCTTGTTTGTTGATGATTCCTTTCGCAAACAAGCGATTGATAAACTCTTTGCTTTGATCATTCACCGACATCATAACACCGAATCCGGAAACGGGAACTTGTTTTTGCTTGCGGATCTCGATTTGATTGAAATCCTCGTCTACACCCATTTCCACTACTTCTTCCGTGATCATTTGCACACCACCTTCCCGATAGCTCAGATCACCTTCCCACGCATTGAAGAACGCTTCTGTAGGAAACCCAATCTTTTTGCCCACCTTCGTGATCCATTTGTACAAGGGATGCAACTTATCCTTTTTCAATTCCGAAACATCGAGGTGCAGATTCAGCATTTTCGAGATGTTATCTGTTGGCTCCAACGAAGGACCGGGTTCTTTCAATTTGACCTTCAGATCCATCCAGGTGCGTACATACGATTTTAACTTGAACTCCATGGAGTCCGAATCGTGGGCAAAAACACCATAATCCACGCCATATTCATGCAATTCATCGTTTTGGGCAAAGACCACCAGCTTTTCATCCTTGAAAGTAGGAACGTTCTCGAAGTGTTTCCACATAGTTTCGATCTCGCCGTTTTTAGCAAACAAGGCTTTCCCTAAACGTTTTTTGATCTCGCTGCCGTGATAGATAAACAAAAATGACTTGTCGTAATACAGATACACCTCCAACGCAGGGATCTTGTGGATTTTTTGATTAAAAACAAGGGTGTCCTGCACTTCCATGTATTGACTCAACCGGATCAAACCCGGAATGATCTTGGAGCTATCCGCCACATTGATGTAAGAACCCCATTCATTCTGCCCGTTACTGAAAAAATATCCCGCTTTTTGAAGGTCCAAACCATAACTTTTCCCCTGACTGAGCAAAAAATCATACGTCATGTACTCCCGGAACGGCACTTTCTGCTTGTAGAGCATCGAAGACGTTTCTCGCGCCACATCCAACAGGTAGAAACGTCCGATGATATTTCCCTCAGACAAGCGGTCCATCAAGGTTGGTTCCGGTTCCGGCGCAAACAAACGCGGTCGTAAGTATAGAAACAGCCCCAGCAATGCACAGAGCATGACAATGAGCAACACTTTATTTCCAATACCTTCTGACTTCATGCTTATTGCTTGGAAAGGATGTAAGCCGTATTTACAAGATCCAATAAGTATTTACCGGCGTTGTCTGCGCCATCGAAGCTGTAGGTCATTTTATACACCGTCTTGGATGTAGTAGTTTTAGAAGAAACCACTTCCATCACGCCTTTTTTACCTTTCATGGATTCCAATAGCTCGTAACGGCTTTCGCTAAACATTTCGCGCGGCAATTTATTGATCACATCTCCCACATTCATGAACCCGTAGATCGATCCACTTTTCTTCGCTTTCTTCACAGAAGCAGCACTGATCGCCTCCGATCCGTAACCATTCGAGTGATTTTTAGCAAGGTCTTCATCATTCGTGAAAATGAACAATCCGCTCTTGTTGATCATGTACAACGGCAAGGAATTCAAGATCGCATCTTCGTACACCCAATAATTCCCCATGTTCTTGAATTGCGAAGTAAGGCGCGACATGTGGCGCAATACTTTTTCCGGAATATCGGGACGTGCAGTTGAGAATCCGAGCGTGAATACCGGCATATCCTCTTCACTTTCGATCTCGCGTTCTCCGTATTCAAAGGTTTCCTCGTCGTAGAAGAACTCGATACGTTTAGTTTTCACGCGTTTCACGCCATTGAACGTTCCGAACATACTTCCTTTGTAAGTGCTGAACAACGCATCTTTGTTGATGAATTCATCCAACAACTCCACGGTCAATACGTTTGCTGAAATACGCGGATTGCGTTCTTCGCTCAATATAGGAATGATGATATCGTAGGCGCGCTCGTAACCCTCGCGCAAATTGATATTGTAGGTAAAGAATCCGGAATTGTTCTTCGGGATATACTTCAAGACATTCTTATCGAACTTCGCTCCGTTCAATTTCTCATAAATAGACCCTAGTGCTTCTCCATAATTGGCTTCCAAGGTCATATCAACCGTTTGATCGTTTAGTACGATGTCTCCCAACAACACATTTCCAGTGTACAATTCACCCAGATCTTTGTACAATTCGGGGAACATGGTTTGGAAATACCACAAGCCATTCGTATTGCGGAAATTGCGGCTGTTATCCAAGTAAAAGATCCCGTCGGAAGTATGTTTGAGCTGGTTTGCCAAACGCGCATCTTGCTTTTTCAAATTGTTGCCGTTCACAAACAGGTCGGTAATGATATCTTGCAAGCGTTTTTTCGACAATTCCGATTCCAAACTATCGCGCAATTCGTAGTAATTTTTGAACAATTCATCGTTTTCGGCATCCGAAGTGGATTCAATTTCCTCTTCGATCACTTCTTCCATTTCATCTCCTTCTTCGGCTCCTTCCTCCAGATCTTCCTCCATCATGTCGCCCTCTTCCATCGGTTCGCCATTTTCATCGAGGTAGTAATCATCGTAATCGTACACCCACGGCAATTCAAATCCTCGTGCAACCCAGATGGAATCGGTTAGCTCAGACAAGAACTCTTGGTCAGAATCCACACGGATCAACAAACCAATATTGTCTCGAATGAATAAATGGTTGAAGTAGTTGTTGTAGTATTCCACGTTCGGCACGAAACTTTCCATGCGGTCGAAATCATCGAATACGGTAAACAATTGATTTTTGTCGCTGATCCCAAACGTAAAACCAGACAATTCGAACTCGTGATTTTTCCCGTAGAAGACATTCATTTTCTGGTTGAAATCAATGCCGGATTCTTTCATGGTCTTACCTTGCGTTGACCCATCGAACAATTCAGATTGCAATTCGGTCATGAACTCGTAGCTAACCAGTTCATCCATAGAAACTTTCTGAAAAATAGAGATGTTATTGAAGCTAAAAACCGTTACGGCATCTTTCGGGATCACGTCCTCCGAATTCTGCGCAAACAGCGATGAAGTCAATACAAAAAAAGGTAGTGCACGTAAGAAACGCATACGCTAAAAAATTGGTTCATACGAAAGTACACACCATTTTTGAATTGCCGCAGTAAATTCAGTAATCAACAGGCATTTGGTTGATAACTTGTGTTAAAATCGACCGCTTTACCTTACTTGGAAATGGTGATCGTATTTTTCAGGATGTCCGGATTGGATGCCACGGCATGCGTAGACGATTTCACCATCACGGCAGTTTTACTTGGATTGATCTGTGCTTGTGGGTGCTCGCTTTTCAAGATCGGGCTATCGAAACGGGTAACAGAAATGTATTTCCCATTCTTCAAGGCTTCCTGATCTTCCGGTTTCAGGCGGTGGATCGGCGACTGAAAATTCGGGATCGAGCGCTCCAGCGTGGTACCATCCCAAGACAACCAACTTTCGTTGAACATCGGGTCATTCTTGTCCTTGCTTTGCTCCTTGATCAATTCTTTCACTGCGTTCTGCAAGGTCGTCAAATTCGTGAAATCACAGCTGAACTTAAACACAAAATCATCGTAATTTGCATCTACTTTAACGTTCGAAATGCCTTCCTTCGCCTCCAATTTTTCTTTGTATTCCGAAATGCGCGTTTTGATCTCCGGTAATTTCGGTACCCGCTGACCGTCAATACTATCCAATGCCAACACGGAATTGATCTTCACTTTGGATGCACTTAAATTGATCGTATACTTATACGTTCCACTGCCATCGTCGTGCATGATCAACTCGTCAAAGATGTCGACACAAGAACTCAAACCAAACATCAGGGCGATCGCAGTGATCCAAAGCCAATTTTTCATACACCAAAAATTCCGTCGTAAAAGTACGCCGCGCAACTTCAAAAACAATACCAGAAAAGCAAAAGTTGGTTAATTCGACTGAATCAAGGTACTCTGTTGATCCGAAACGATTAAATGGCCGATCCGTCCTACGATTACCGCTTGATTGTCATTTTGATGTCCGATCGGTGCATCGAATGCCACCGGAATTTGGCGGAATTGAACCATCTCGTGCACCAATCCTTCCAGTGAATAACCCGTTGGAACAGCCGTATCTTTCATATCAGTCATTCCGCCGACCACCAATCCTGCGATCTCGTTAAAAACGCCGGCCAATTTCATGGACTGGAACATCCGATCCACATGATACCATTGCTCACCCACATCTTCGATGAACAAGATCGCATCCTGGAAGGACGGGCACAGGGGTGTTCCCAACAAACTGTACAAAATGGATAAATTCCCGCCGATCACACGTCCGGTTGCCGATCCATTTTTGCCGGAATGCGTCGTTTTCCATTCCAAATGCGTATGTCCGTGTTGCAACACATCCAACAAGCTTTCCAAGGATTTGGGCGTGTTTTCAGCAAAATTCAGGGGCATGGTGCTGTGTATGGTTTCTACGCCCAACTTTAACCCTTGGGTATGAAAATTCGTGATATCGGAAAAACCGGCAAGCCAACGCGGTTCGCGTAAGAAATTTGCCCATTGCACCTGTTGTAACACGCGCAAGGCTCCATAACCTCCACGATTGCAAATGATCGCTTTTACCTCCGGATGATCGATCGCCCACTGCAAGTCTTGTGTACGTGCTTCGTCTGTTCCACTGAAATAGTTCCAGCTCCCTGCTGCATGTGCGCCAATCAATACGCGAAATCCTTTGTCTTCAAAAAATGATGCAGCTGTTTGGATCAATTCGGGTTCAATGGCCTTTGCCGGAGAAACCAGTGCAATGGTATCGCCAGGGCGCAAAACGGGTGGACGAATCATGGAGTTTTTTTTTCAAATATACCATTCCGTTGCAGATCCAAGCGGAAAAATACAGCAATTATTTACTTGCCAAAGCGCCCATCACCACCATCATTTCCAGGGTTGGTGTCGGACTTCCTCCCATTTTCTCGAGCGTGATCGCAAAAGCATCTACAACTTGTTCATTCACATCGAACGGTTCGGTCATGTTATCCAGTTCATCGTAAGTGAAGACACCCAAACTTTTTGGCGTACCGTTCGCTATTGCCCATAATTGGTATTGCATATTCGCCGGTGCGGGAGAAATTTTCTCGGCTACCATCACTGCTTTTTTGTCTCCGGGACTCCACATCACGCGCACTTCCGCCTTTGGATCTTTCGCCACGCCATTCATCACCACTGTTTTAACATCGCCAAGCGTGAGTACTTCCTGAACACTTTGTAGACGTTCCTGTTCCACTTGCATGGCCATCAAAACCTGCTCGTTTTGCTGCTGTTCGTTTTTCAGATCGGCCATTTCCAGTCGCAGGTCTTTGGCTTCCGACATGCTCAACACCCACAAGGCACTCACACCTAAAACAAGCACAATGCTCGCAGCTGCTGCCCATTTCCAGGCGCCATTTCCACGGGAAGTTTCGGTTGTCATGGAAACGATCTTCCCAGTCGACTGACTCGCAGGAGTTTCAGCCGGTATTTGTTTTTCTTGAGCAATGGCTTCCAAAACGCGGGTTTTCAGGTGTGCAGCGGCCGGAACGGCTTCCTTCATCGCCATAGCCTCGTAGCTGACGCGAATACGATCGAATTCCTGCTGAATTTCCGGATAAATGTGCGACAAACAACGCACTTCCTGAACTTCCTGTTCAGAAGCGTGTCCCAAAATCACCGATTCCAAGACCCCAGATTCTATGTACGCTTTTATATCCACAACACCAGTATTGAAAACCACTTTCTTAATTCCTTCATAGCCATTCGCGTGCGGGTCTTTACAGTTCCCAGCGGAATGTCCAACTCATCTGCAACTTCTTGTTGCGTATATCCTTTCACATACAAGTACTCCACCATTAATCGCTGGTCCGGATTCAATTGATCCACCATGGCCATCAATCCGATCGTACTTGTATTTTGTTCGTTTGTTTGTGACAAACCTACGTTATTCTCTCCGATCCGGTTTTCACCGATGATCTTTTTTTGCTGTTTGCGCAATTGATCGATCGCGGTATTTCGGGCGATGTTCAGCATCCAGGTGAAAAAACTTCCTTTAGAAGCATCGTAGGTAGTACAATTCTTCCAAATTTTCACGAAAGTATCTTGCAACACATCTTCCGCGATAGCGCTTTCAGAGATCATCCGGCTGATCACCCCGTTCAAGGCACCCGAATAACGGTCGTACACCTCCGCAAAGGCCACTTGATCCCCACGTTGAATTCGTTCGATCAACGCATCTATTTCCGGTAAATTCACACTCATAGTTGTCGCACGCTCCTACGTCCGCTATTCTTTCCTTTGTAATTTTCCCAGGAGAAGAAAAATTTGATCTTCCCGGCATTATCTGTCATGCGAAAACGTTTCGCGTATACGTAGTAGGTCATTTGCTGATGTGGCGGGATCGTTGCATAATTCGCTCCTTCTGAGAACAAAATTCGCCTAAACATGAGCATGTTTCGAGCCGTATCTTTTACAACAACGCGCAAATAGGGAGTGGTCACTTCATAATCTCCCAAATTTTCATACGTCACTGCAAAAAACGTCGAATCATCGTTGTTTCCGTCACCAACCAAGGCGTAATCTCTGAACTTCAAATACTTACTTTCGGCTCCCCAACGAAAACAGGAAGTAAGTACAAACGGCATTGCCAACCAGAAAATCCATTTTCCCATGCTGCTAAAATAATACGTTTTGTGAACTTTGCTCTCTTTGTTACAAAACATACGCATTTAGGGAACAAGCAATTAGCAACCAAAGCAGATACGGAACCAACAGGTAGCGGTACCAGCCGGCCTCTTGGCGATATCGGATCCAGTAAACAAGCAACACCGCAAACAAGGCGATCAGTACGATCAAGGCGGGAAGTACCCAATGCCATTGAAAGAACAACGGGTTCCAACCAACATTCAACACATAATGCGCAATAGCCAAAAGCCAAAACGAACGCTTATCCGCAACCTGCTTGAAAACCCGCGACAAGTAGACCGCAAACAGTACCATGATCGTGAACCACGCCGCTCCAAACACCCAACCCGGAGGCGTCCAAGGTGCGCGATCCAGCTGTTGGTACCACGTGTTTTCCGCCGGACTGCCCATGAGCAAGGAACCGATAAAAAGCGCTCCGAAATTGAGCACGAGAAAGAGTAGAAATCGTAACATAACTAGCTAACAAGTTAGGGGCGTGAGAAGTTTAAATTAATTGAAAATTGAGAAGTGA
>CAYRVL010000015.1:15216-17332 GCA_964427665.1 uncultured Fluviicola sp.
TGAGAAGTGAAAAGTAAGAAGGAATTAAGGAGTGATCACTGCTATTGCGGCTGGAGGTGTTACTTTTTCAAGAAGCTGACATTAACCAAAAAACATCAAAAACCTGCATCATGAAAACAGCTCTCACCATTTTGGGAATTTTAACCGGATGTTTTAGTTCCCTTTTTGCCTCTGAAACGCGTACTGCAGAAGAGATTATTGCTCAAAAAGAAGTGAAACGCGTACGGTATGTATTAAAAACCGAATTATTGGATGTGATCGTATTAAACATGCCATTTGGCGACAATTTGGTGATCTCGGAATATGACAAACAGATGCTTAAGAAAGTAGATGTGCAGTTGATCGATCTGGTTTTTACCGACTTTCCGAAAGGTAAAGACCTGCAATCCCTCAACTTGAGTCGTATCCGCATGGTAGAAAGTTTGCGCAAAAATCTCATCTCCAATGAACAAGTTCGCTGGCGGATCATCCGACAAACGGGATGTGCCAATGAAGGAGAAGCCAAAACACTTTTTCACGGGATCGTCATCCATTATAAACCGGTACAAACTGAAGAAGATAAGAAAGAGGAAATGGCGTGGTTAAACAAGATGCTGCCACACGCCGACTCCCTTGGTGATCTAAAAAAATTGCGCAAAAGTCTGCTTGATTCCACGATTTTAAAGGTGCTGGAACGCAAAAAAAACTGGGACAATATGACCGTGGTGGCCGACCTAACCGGATCGATGGCGCCTTACAATTCGCAATTGGTATTGTGGTTCAAATTGAAACCTGCCGACAAACGGATCAAGGATGTGGTATTTTTCAATGACGGCGACATGACACCAGATGGCTCAAAGAAGATCGGAGCTACAGGTGGTATCTATCATACCAAAGCCAGCGATTACAATACCATACGCGATCTTGCACTCAAAACCATTAGTAACGGTTGTGGCGGCGATGCACCCGAAAACAACTTAGAAGCCTTGTTGTATGCACTGAAAAAAGCCCCAAACACCAGAGATCTGGTCATGATCGCAGACAATACAGCTCCCGTGAAAGACCTGGCGTTACTGGAAAAACTGAAAGCTCCTGTTCACATCATAGTATGTGGTACCGCTTACGGCGTAAATCCACAATACCTGACCATTGCCAAAAAAACCGGAGGGACCATTCATACTATGGAGAAAGATCTGGAAAATCTGGTTTTGAAAAACGAAGGCGAACGATTCGAGTTCCTGGGAGAACAATTCCTGGTTAAAGACGGCGCGATCATACGGGTCCACCCACTCTAAGCGCCATGCGTAAGGAAGCACGTATCAAAGCGAGGAGATACTTGTAGTTGGTCCCAAATGAGGGAAGAGCACTTGAATACAAAAATGAGAATGACACTCTCGCACTCATTCTCGCTCTCTTTCTCATTTTGTCTTGCCAGTGTACTTTTCTGCAGTATTCGTATTATGCTGTTCCAAGCGTTTCCAAGGATCACCCGAGTAACCAACGTAATAGCGATCAATTGACAAAGAATAGAGAATGTAAACATGGTAGGTCATTGACTTAGGTATTATCTAGATTGCCCAAAAAACAAAAATGAGAATGACGCTCTCGCTCTCATTCTCATTTTGTTTTGCTCCCCCTTTCCCGCACTTGCGGGAAGACCCTCTGATTAATCCCGCACATGCGGGACTCTAACCAACTGAGCTAAAACTCCTGTTGGTTCAAAACAATCATCACACATGCGCTCGATCAAATTGCGCGATTTCTGTTTTTTTATGAACCGTTCCAATTTCATGGCATCGCTTTCAGAACCATTAACTTTAAATACAGCCCTTAATTGCCAATCCTTTGTCTTGCCAGTGTATTTTTCTGCAGTATTCGTATTGTGCTGTTCCAAGCGTTTCCAAGGATCACCCGAGTAACCAACGTAATAGCGATCAATTGACAAAGAATAGAGAATGTAAACATGGTAGGTCATTGACTTAGGTATTATCTAGATTGCCCAAAAACAAAAATGTGAATGACGCGCTCGCTCGAACAAGAAAGTACAATCACGAGAATTGGTCAGAACGAGAATGAAAACGACAAAAAACAAAAATGAGAATGACGCTCTCGCTCTCATTCTCATTTTGTTTTGCTC
>CAYRVL010000015.1:17432-51314 GCA_964427665.1 uncultured Fluviicola sp.
ACAAAAATGAGAATGACGCTCTCGCTCTCATTCTCATTTTGTTTTGCTCCCCCTTCAGGACTTGAACCTGAGACCCTCTGATTAACAGTCAGATGCTCTAACCAACTGAGCTAAGGGGGAATATTATGTCCTTAGACGGGTGCAAATATATAAAAGAATCAATTCAGAAAAAGCGAATTTTGAAAAAAAAATCACTCAAATTATACATTTTTTGATAGTGCATTGACTATCAGGACTAAAATTCATCTTCTGAGATCGTATAATCGTCAATACTCGTGTCCATACAGCCTTCATCGTCGCAACCGGAATCGTTATCATCGATCACATCATATATCATATCATCGTCACATTTAGCCGGACGTAGGATATTCGTTTTAGACACATTCAAGCGAATCTCTGAACGCGTGGAGCCATCTTCCTGCAAAAAGGATTTCGCAAAAGGTGTTCCCAACAATTCTACCAAAGCACCTTTTTTCAAAAAGTCTAAAATACGCATGTTCGCTCCTTCCTTCTTCCATATAGTGCAATTCACCCACGTGGTCTTGGTACGAGCTTCTCCGGTGCGTTTGTCGCGCCAGTTCTTGTTGTGTGCCACCGGAAAGTTGATCGCGATCACGCCTCGATCCATG
Organism: uncultured Fluviicola sp.; assembly: GCA_964427665.1. GTDB lineage: Bacteria > Bacteroidota > Bacteroidia > Flavobacteriales_D > Crocinitomicaceae > Fluviicola. The sequence goes on from CAYRVL010000015.1 coordinate 18,062, forward strand.
TGTTTCACAACAGCATCCTTTCCAATGTTTCCGATTAATCTGGTTTCAAATACAGTAGCCATACAATGCGTTTCTTCGTAATTTTTGTAGTGCGGTTATTATAACAAAGTTACAATTATTTCAAAAACTATTTTTTACGGATCACCATAGCGTCTGTAAAACCTTTTTTGCGCAACTGTTCCTGCTGCTTTTTTGCCTCTTCAGCAGAGGTGAAGGAACCTGCAAAATAAACGTACTTATAACCACTTTGTGCCACTTGCTTCCGATCTACGGGCAAACTGACCGCCGCAAAAACTCCTTTCTCCGTATCCATCCATTCTTTGGAACTCATCAATTGAATGGTCCAGGCTCCTTCGGAATTCGTTTTTGAGGGCGCTTCCTTTTTTTCCGCTGCTTCCGGTTTGGCAGTTGCTTTTTCGGGTTTGGCTGGCGCAGCAACAACTTGATCACCTACGTAATTCTTCACCCCGCGATACAATGCCGAAGCGATAAAGTCCTGTCCTTTTTCTGTATTCAGGTAAGCTGCTTCATTCGTATTGGTCAAGAAGCCACATTCCACCAATACGCTGGTCATCTTGGTATACTTCAATACATGCAGCGAATGTTCGCGATCGTCCGTGTCTTTCACGCCACGTGATTTACGACCAGCTTTCGTGCGCAGATCTTTTTCAATCTCTTTGGCCAGTGCAACTGCCTTTCCGGATCTCATCGAATGCACATGCGTTTCTGTTCCGTGCACCTTGTGGTCATCGCTTCCGTTGCAATGTACACTGATAAAAATATCTGCATGTTTGGAATTGGCCAAAGCCACCCGTTCATCCAAGGTTAAATAGGTATCGGACGTACGCGTGTACAACACCTTGACATTGTCGAGTTTTTCACTCAAGTAAGCACCAAATTTCATGGCAATGATCAGATTCAACTCCTTTTCGGGCAACTGTCCTTTTTCCACGGCTTCATGTCCGGGATCGGAGCCACCATGACCTGGATCGATCATGATCACGATGGGATCTCCTTGCGCAAACGCTGCAAATGACCAACAAAAACTCAGAACCAAGAATACATTTCGCATCACTTCAGAGGTAAGAAATTCGCTATCCTGTACGGAGTTTTTCAGAAAATGTTCCTTTTTTGACACGTTTAATCGCGAAAAAGGTGAATTTTGTTGCATGTCGCAGGCAAAACATATTGCTTTAGTGGAGATCGCTGGTTCACATGACGAGTGTCTATACACACAGGTTCGTGCGCTTGCAGACTGCAATTGTCGCTTATTTTGGGTGACATCAACTGCGATGAAGGAGCGAAATCCACACCTCGTTCCGTTCTTCACAGATATCTTGCTGGTGGATACCGTGAGTAAACCCTTGGCCGATCTCCGAAAAATGAAGGAAATTGTACGGTATCTGCAAGAAAAGAAAGTGGAAAAAGTGGTTTTCAATACGGCACAAGGCGGACATGTTCGGAATTTGGCCTTGCTGATGCCCAAACACATAGTTTGTTACGGACTGATCCATACGCTGAGAAAATTCCAAAACAGTTTTACGCAAAAGGTCATTCATCGCATGATCAAAAAATATGTGGTCTTAAGCGACGATCTCTTGGCAAAAGTGAAACCCGTTCCCGGTATTGAAATCAGTAGTTTTTATCCGATCGATTTTCCACATTACGAGCAAGATTATCCGAAGAAAGACATTTTAGTGACACTAACCGGTGGCGTTGAAAACAGGCGCAAAGACCTGAAAAGTTTTATTGGAATGTGTTCGAACAGTCCGGCTGAAGTGCATTTCGTTTTTTTAGGAAAATCGGACATGTCGCGCGAAGATGTTCAAGTTTTTGTGGATGAACTGGAAAGTTGGGGAATACGCAATCGCGTGACCTTGTTTCCGGAATTCGTGGATCAAGCAACATTTGACGCGGTTCTAAAGCAAACCGATTTTTTACTCCCGCTCATTCATCCGAATACGCCCAGTTCGGAGGAATACATTCACCACCAGATCTCAGGCGCTTTTTCGCTGGCGTATGCATATCGCATTCCGTTACTTATCCACGAAGCGTATCGCACTGAGCAAGATCTGAATGTTGCAGGTTTTTTTTATGATCCGCTGCAATTCGGTGAAGTGCTCACATATGCCATTTCACGTCGCTCGGATATTTCAAAACAAATTGCGGGAAATCCGAAATGGGATGTAGAGAATCAATATGCGCAATTTCGGGCCTTTCTGGAAATCGATAAGTAACGCTTTATTCTGCCAGTAAAAACAACTCTGAAGCAATGGCATCAGCCAACAAACGTCCTGGAACAGTCAAGATCAACTTATCCGCATGCTCCTCGAAATAACCCTTCTGGCGAAATTCATCAAGCTGTACATACCAAGCAGGATCAGGTTTGCAGAGCGATTCCAATTCCGCTAGCGACACTCCCCATTTGGTGCGCAATCCGATCATCAATCGTTCATTGAATTGGTCGTAAGCTGTTAAGATCTCTGTTTCTTGTGCCAGTTCGTTAGAAGTAATTGCTCGGATATAGCTTTGATTATTCGCCACATTCCAATACCGCTTTTCGCCATCGTAACCATGTGCGGAAGGACCTATCGCTAAGTACTTTTTTCCCAACCAATATGCCGAGTTGTGTTTAGCATATGCATTATCACGCGCAAAATTCGAAATTTCATATTGTTCAAATCCGGCATCCGCCAATCTTTTCACCAAGGTTTCAAATTGTTGGGATTGCAAATCTGCATCTACCGGATGGATTGTTCCTTTCTTCACCCAATGCGCCAGCGGTGTACGTTCTTCGATCGTGAGGCAATAAGCGGAAATATGTTGAATGGGAAGTTCGGTGATCTCATCGAGTTGTTTCTCCCAATCTTGCAGCGACAAGCCGGGTAATCCATAGATAAGATCCACGGAGATCTCGGTAATTCCACAAGCAATGGCTCGTTTCACGGCTTCCAAGCCCTCGTGAGCTGAATGCGTGCGATTCATCCAGGATAATTGATCTTCGGTGGTGGATTGGATACCTAAACTCAGTCGATTTATACCCAATTGCTTCCAAGCAAGGATTTGCTCATCTGAACAATCATCCGGATTAGCTTCGAGTGTGATTTCCGAAACGTTGGAAACATCAAAATGAGAGGCGATCGTATCCAAGATGCATTTCAGTTCTTGTGGTTTGAGCAAAGAAGGTGTTCCTCCTCCGAAATAGATCGTTTGTAGCGAACGTTCCGGCCAATTTGGTGCACGCATGTCAATTTCCTTTGCCAGCGCGGCGATCATCTCCGATCGATACGACTCGAAAGTAGTTGAAAAATGAAAATCACAGTAACTGCATTGCTTGGCACAAAATGGAATATGGAGGTAAATTCCTGACATGGGGCAAAGTTACAAGAAAAGCACGGGAACAAGATGGGCGCAAGAAATGTTAAAAGTGTTTAGGATTCTTGGAACTTTAAAAAAAAGGGCTAAATTTCAAACATGGGATTTAAAGAACAACAAGCGGCTATTCAACGAGAACTGGAGCGATTTTCCACCCTGCTGGAAGTGGTTCTTCCGCGTTATTCCTTGTTGTTGAAGAAAAAGAACCTTTCTGAAAACGAATTGACAGAACTGGGTGAGATCGAACATTTCCTGATTGGCGTTACGGCGCGTATCACGGAATTGAAAGAGCGTTTGGAGCAAGATGTTTTTGGTCATTCCATGGATCTGTATTACAAGATCAAAGAGAAAGCGAATCTTGGAGATCCTGAAGCGATCAAAAAACTGTCGAAATTACGAGACACTTATGCGGAAGCCTTAAAAGCAGGAACCGTGCTGCATTGGAATTGATTGAAGCGTATCGCGAACAATCTTTTTAAATGCCCCATTGAATGAAAACGACTACGCGCAAGATCCCAAGCAAAACCCAAACAACCAATCCAATAATCCCACATACCATACCGGCGCGAACGCGATTCAAAGAACTGATCGTGAATTGATGTGGATAATCTTTGTACAAACTCGCAGCCTGTCGTCCTTTTACAAGTGCCAGAATACCCAAAACCAAGGCGGAAAGTCCAATAAGTCCACCAGTGAAAAGTGCCAATACGATTGAAGCGATTCCCATAGCTAAAATTCCACCGGCCATGTTCAGGTCTTCTTTTCTTTTAGGTCTTGGATTCTCATCCAGCAGGTCGTCATTCATGAGGAAATAGGTTTAAAAAAAAGCCGAATACATCAGTATCCGGCTCGAAAATATCAATTTTTAGGATATCAAGGCATTTCGCGTGTAAATGCTGGAATACCAGTTACGTCCATTCCGGTGATCAACAAGTGAATGTCGTGTGTTCCTTCGTAAGTAACAACAGACTCCAAGTTTGCCATGTGGCGCATCATCGAGTATTCGCTTGTAATACCCATACCTCCGTGGATCTGACGTGCCTCACGAGCGATGTCCAATGCGATCTCCACGTTATTGCGCTTGATCATCGAGATCATTGCAGACGTAGCACGACCTTCGTTACGCAATTGTCCCACACGCAAGGTCATAAACTGTGCTTTCGTGATCTCAGTGATCATTTCAGCCAATTTCTTTTGGATCAACTGGAACGCACCAATTGGAACGTTGAACTGCGTACGCTCTTTCGAATAACGCAGCGCTTGATCGTAACAATCCATTGCAGCACCCAAAGCACCCCAGGCGATTCCGAAACGAGCAGAATCCAAACAGCTTAGTGGAGCTCCCAAACCGGAACGACCAGGCAACAAGTTTTCTTTTGGAACTTTCACGTTATCGAAGATCAATTCTCCCGTTGCAGAAGCGCGCAGAGACAATTTTCCATGCATTTCAGGCGTTGAGAAGCCTTCCATTCCGCGTTCTACAACCAAGCCCCAAATACGACCTTCTTCATTTTTTGCCCACACTACCGCGATATCCGCGAAAGGTGCGTTCGAGATCCACATTTTTGCTCCATTCAGCAAATAGTGGTCTCCCATATCTTTGAAATTCGTGATCATTCCACCCGGGTTAGAACCGTGATCCGGCTCCGTCAACCCAAAACAACCCATCATTTCTCCGGTTGCCAATTTCGGCAAGTATTTTTGCTTTTGTTCTTCTGTACCGTATTTCCAGATCGGATACATCACCAATGAAGACTGCACGGATGCCGTTGAACGCAAACCGGAATCACAACGCTCCAATTCTTGCATGATCAACCCGTACGAGATCTGATCCAAGCCCGGACCTCCGTATTCTTCCGGAATATAAGGACCGAAAGCACCGATCTCACCCAAGCCTTTCAATAAATGCATCGGAAAAACTGCTTTCTCGTAAGCGTCATCGATGATCGGCGACACTTCTTTCTTCACCCAAGCTCGTGCAGCATCGCGCACCAACTTTTGCTCGTCCGTCAGCAATTCGTCCATTAAAAGGTAGTCCGGGTGTGTATATAAATCCGTCTTCATGATCTGTTGTTTATTATTTAACGTCGCAAAAGTAATCAAAAGGATGATTCAACAAAAAACGCAGCAGGATTCTTTGAATCAATTACCTTTGCACTCAATAACATGGGAACACATACTTTGTTCATGGCATTTCAGCTCGGAGATCCATCCGTAGACCCGTCGTTGGAACTGATCCCGCGCACCTCGGTTCATTCGCCCCTGGTGCTCCTTTTGCTCGTGTCCTGCATCTTAGTTGTTTCCTTAGCTCGCTTGCGACAACGCGAATTGTTTGCCATTCTCAGCGAGAACGCGTTATTCTTCCGAACCTTGGAAGACCAACAAAAAGACGGAAAACGCGTGAGTTTGGGTAGTTCCTGGTTATTGATCCTGCAATTTGCACTGATCACTTCCGGCGCCATTTATTGGTTCTATTTCATCCGCACCCCACTTACGGACTGGCAATTTTTGCTTATTCCACTTTTCCTTCCTACGTTCTACCTCTTGTATCAAGTTGTTCTCATCCATCTATCCGGGCGACTTACCGGTGCACGAGAATTCACCCAAGAATTGAACTATTACACCCTCAATACCTTTCAAGTGGTGGGTATCTTCTTGCTGTTGGAATTCTTTTTCAGTTATTTTCAACCGCAATGGATAGGGCAATCGCAAGCCGTCTTGTTGATCACCTACCTTGCTTTCATTTTGATCCGCTTTGTGAGAGGCTTTGTTTTGGGCCTTCAATTTGGCATAGCTTGGTATTATTTAATTTTGTACTTTTGGACCCTTGAAATTTTGCCCTTACTCGTCATCGCTCGACTGATGTACCGGGAAGAATTTCAAACTTGGCTAGGTTAAATTGTTGAACACGTAAAACTACTAAAACCTTGAGTATCAAGACTATATTGGTTTCGCAACCAAAACCGGAAGGTGAAAAATCACCTTACTATGATCTAGCTGAAAAGTACAAGCTGAAGATCGATTTCCGTCCGTTTATTCACGTTGAGGGAATTTCGGCACAGGAGTTTCGTACGCAAAAAGTGAATATCCCGGAGCATACAGCCGTGATTTTGACCTCCAAAACAGCAGTTGATCACTTTTTTAGAATTGCCCAGGAAATTCGTTTTGAAGTTCCGGATACCATGAAATACTTCTGTATATCTGAGGCCGTTGCGCTGTACTTGCAAAAGTACGTGCCTTACCGCAAACGCAAGATCTTTTTCGGTAAACAGACCATCGAAGACCTGATCGATCCCTTGAAAAAGCACAAAACCGAGAAATTCTTATTGCCTTGTACGGACATTTTGCGCGACAAGATTCCGGAAACGTTGGAAGCTGCGAAGATTCCGTTCACAAAAGCCATGTTGTATCGCACGGTTGCATCGGATTTGAGTGATCTGGAAAATGTTTATTACGACATGTTGGTATTCTTCTCCCCTGGTGGAATTGAGTCTTTATTTAAGAACTTTCCGGACTTTAAACAGAATACAACTGTGATCGCCGCTTTTGGTCCTACAACTGCAAACGCCGTAGTGAAGAATAATTTGCGCTTGGATGTACATGCACCACAGCCAAATGCACCAAGCATGACTGCAGCGATTGAAAACTTTATCAAAGAACACAACAAGAAGAAGTAAAAACGCGGACTGGTTCATGACTTGTCTCAATTTTTATCCATCTTTCAACTATTTCACAAAAGCGGAGGCCTCGGTCTCCGTTTTTAGCATTTTTTTGTTCACAACTAGCCATCTAACCGTATTCAATTGACAAAGGAATAGCGATATTTGCTCGAAGAATAGTATTTGATTATTTTTAATCCTCATTTCGGATATATGGCAAAAGAACTAAATGGAAAAAAACCCGTTTTCTCTGAAAAAGAACACAAGCGGGCTACCATTATTTACTGGTTGATTGCTACCTTCCCTATTTATTTTATCACTGCATTGATCTTGTTTCAATCAGAGGATGACCTGCCACCGGTGGCCATGTTGGACAATCCACCAGAATTATTGGCTTCGGTGATCATTGCAGATGACGGAGAATCGGAATTGGGTCGCTACTGGAAGATCAACAGAACCAGTGTGGATTATCGCCATATCAGTCCTAATGTTACCGATGCCTTGATCGCTACAGAAGACGAACGTTTTGAAAAACATTCCGGCGTTGATTTCAAAGCCATCGGACGCGCCATCGTTAATGTGGGTGGAGCCGGAGGAGCATCAACGATTACACAACAATTAGCTAAACAGTTGTTCACGCTACAAAAACGCGATCGGGAGGAGTTGGCTCGTGCAAACGGACTTCCTGTAGATGATGCACCATCCGGTAGAATTGGTCGCATGTGGGAACGCTTGAACGAAAAAGCTCAAGAAAACATCATTGCTACGCGTTTGGAAAAACGCTTCACGAAAGAAGAGATCATTACCATGTACTTGAATCAATTCGACTTCTTGTACAATGCTGTTGGAATTTCCAATGCGGCTAAAGTTTACTTCAACAAAAAACCGGCGCAATTACTGAAAGAAGAAGCAGCGATGCTCGTAGGGATGTGTAAAAATCCGGATCTCTACAACCCTTATACGTTCAAGGTGCGAAACTACCGCCAGCGTTTAGCCGACAAAAAAGGAGTTTCTCCGGAAAGCATCACGGATTCCGAAGTTGCTGAGGCACGCGCCAAAGACAGTTTACGTGCCGTTGAGCGCCGCAATACCGTTTTGCACCAATGGTTGGTAAATTCGGATGGTGGTAACGAAGCATTGCGCCAAAAACTAACACGTGAAGAATACGAACGCTTGATCAAAAAACCACTGGTAACCAATTATCAGGAAGTGGATCACAAAACAGGTACAGCACCGTATTTCCGCGAACAGTTGCGCAGTGAGATCTCTAAATTGTTGAGTGAGAAAAATCCGGATGGAAGTTTGAAATACAAGCGCGAAGACGGTTTGCCATGGGATATCTACAGCGATGGTCTGAAGATCTACACCACGATCAACGCCGATATGCAAGCCTATGCAGAAGACGCATTGGAAAAACACCTGAAAGAAACCCTTCAACCTTCGTTCAATCGCAATAATAAAGGATTGAAGAACTGGCCATTTAGCAACTCCTTGACCGATCAGGAAGTGAACAACATCATGACCGCTTCCATGCGCCGTTCGGATCGTTATTTGAACATGCAAGCGCAGGGCTATTCGGAAAGCGAGATCAAAAAAGCTTTCGATACCCCAACTGAAATGCGCGTTTTCTCGTGGGATGGGGAAATCGATACAACCATGACGCCGAATGATTCCATGCGTTATTACAAATCGTTCTTGCAAGCAGGACTCATTTCCATCGAACCAAGTACCGGATTTGTGAAAGCTTGGGTGGGTGGAGCGAATATCGACCATTTTGCTTACGATCACGTCCGTCAAGGAAAACGTCAGGTAGGATCCACGATCAAACCGTTCGTTTATGCGGCCGGAATTACTATGAATGTAGTGAAACCCGGAATGGTGATTCCGAATATCCAATACTGCGTGGATCTTTTCGACCCTGCCGGAAATCCGGATGGTCAATGGTGTCCGAGAAACTCCGACGGTTCTGGTGGTGGTGGAACTATTTCCATTAAGAAAGGATTGTGGTTGTCTCAGAACAACGTGGCGGTATATGTCATGAAACAAATGGGCGCATTGGCGGGACCAAAAACAGTGGCGAAGTTGATGCGCGATATGGATATCGAGCTAAACGACCGCGATGTGGTTCCTGCGATGTGTCTGGGTTCTATGGACCTATCTCTCCACGAATTGGTGGGTGCACAAGCAACTTTTGTGAACAAAGGGATCTACAACAGACCAACAGCAATTCTTCGCATCGAAGACCGAGCAGGAAATGTGATCTACAGCGCGAAAAGCCACACGAAAGAAGTCATGAATGAGCAAGTAGCCTACTCCGTTTTGAAAATGATGAAAGGGGTAGTTGAAGCAGGAACTGCAGGAAGTTTGCGTTATGCAGCGGGTTACGGAGGCATCACTTATCCTACAGCAGGTAAAACGGGAACGACTCAAAACAACTCAGATGGTTGGTTTATTGGACTAACACCGGATCTGGCAACCGGAGTTTGGGTTGGTGCAGAAGATCGTGGCGTGCGATTCAGATCGACAGCCATGGGCCAAGGAGCTCGAACCGCCTTACCGATATACGGATATTATATGAACAGTGTATACAAAGACCCGAAGATCGCCATTTCAACAACAGACTTTGAAAAACCGGACGGATTCGATGAAAACTCGTTCAACTTAACCGGAGAAGAAATAATCATCCAGGATAACGACAGTACATCCGTGGATGCAGGAAATATAACGATAGACTGATGAATAAAGTTGTAAAAGACGTTGAAGCAGCGCTACAAGGCGTTGAAAATGGCATGACGCTGATGTTAGGTGGGTTCGGCCTGTGTGGTATTCCCGAAAATTCCATCGCTCAATTGGTGAAGATGGGTGTGAAAGACCTGACGTGTATATCGAACAATGCCGGAGTAGATGATTTCGGATTGGGACTTTTATTGCAAAACCGTCAGATCCGCAAAATGATCTCCTCTTACGTGGGAGAAAACGATGAATTCGAGCGCCAAATGCTTTCCGGAGAATTGGAAGTTGACCTGATCCCTCAAGGTTCCTTGGCTGAGCGTTGTCGTGCAGGTGGTGCCGGAATCCCTGCATTTTTTACTCCAGCTGGGTATGGAACTGAAGTAGCCGAAGGAAAAGAAGTACGCATTTTCAACGGAAAACCACACATTTTGGAAACAGCTTTGACTGCCGATTTCGCGATCGTGAAAGCATGGAAAGGCGATACGGAAGGAAATTTGATCTACAAATCTACCGCGCGCAATTTCAATCCCATGATGGCTATGGCCGGTAAGATCACGATTGCAGAGGTGGAAGAACTGGTTCCTGCCGGTGAATTGGATCCCAATTTCATCCACACACCCGGAATTTTCGTTCAACGCATTTTCCAAGGCGAGAAATTTGAAAAACGCATCGAACAACGTACCGTTCGACCAAAAGCATAAGATTGCTCTATGAAGCAACCAGCAAGTTTATATACCGGTATTGCGGGAACCGTATTCCTAAGCATGCTGGTATATTTGCTTTTAAGGGCTTGGTATGTGGCGCCCATGCACGACGAGGTGGCTACCTTCCTGCATTTTATCGAATGTGGACATATCTGGGACGATCAAACCTTGCCGGATGCCAATAACCACTTACTCAACAGTTACTTAGGTCGTGGGATCTACGAAGTATTCGGCATGAACTTCTTCTTATTCCGCTTGCCTTCTGTACTCGCTTTCGGACTGTATTTCTGGGCCGCGCGTAAATTAACCATGACCTTCCCCAAAGAACACGTTGGGTTCCTGGTGTTCATCGCATTATTGACCATTCCCTGGATCACAGATTATTTCAGCTACACGCGTGGCTATGCAATGGCTATTGCGTTTTTCCTAGCTGCGCTTGTTCATATACTGCGTTTCGTGCAGAAAAAACGCCTGCGATCCTTGGTCATCGCTTTCAGCTTGCTTTGGCTCTGTGTATTTGCCAATTTCACCTACTTGGTAAGCGCGCTCCTCCTTGTTGGCTATTTGGGATTGACCGTTTTGGTTTTTTGGCGTACCTGGACCGGGAAACAACGATTGATCTTAGCGCTGCTATTCGCGCTGTTCGCCGCGTGTCTATTGCCTTTCATTGCATACAGTTTCGATCTGAAAGCTGCAGGTGCCTTGTATTATGGTAGTTTGGACGGCTTGTGGTGGGTGACGGGTAAAACACTTTCGCGCTATGTGCTTTTTTACGATGCAGATTGGTTGCGATACGTCTATGTGGCGGGTGGATTGCTGGCAATGATCGGCGCCTATTTCATGTTGCGAAAATCTTCATTCAAAGCGCTATTTGAACAGCCATTCGTGCTGTGGGCGTTTTTGATTCTTGGAAATCTGGCCGCAATCCTTTTCCTTGCCAAAGTCATGCAGGTCAATTACCCGGAAGATCGGGCGGCGATGTACTTGGTTCCGCTCAGTATACTGGCAAGCGGTTACCTCATCAGTACCTTTCCATTCGGGAAATATGCCGGCTATTTATTCCTGTTCTTTCCGATCACCTTTCTCCTGCAATTGAATCTAAACACTTCTGTTTTTTCACCGGATGATCGGATGACAAACGCATTTTACGACGCCGTGAAGGCCGAGTTGGATCCGAATGATGCAGTGGCCGTTTATCCGATCATGCAATTGACGTGGTCACTCCACGAACGTCAACACGCAGGAACGCCCCATATCGGTCAGCCCATGAAAGGATATTTCCCGCAATTCAATGTGATCCTGACCAAAAACACCATTTTAAAAACGAGCAAAGACTACCCGGATTACGACGTATTTGCGCAAGATCCCGCAAGTACATATATCGCATTGAAACGCAGAACACCTTTAAAGAAATCGCGTTTATTCGAAAAAACCACAAACCATTACAGCGGTTCGGATGAATTCATTGTGCTGCTTCAAGACAGCGTTCAGAGCACCTGGAAAAACCGCATGGTGGCTATCGATATAGATGCGCAATTGACATCACCAAAGCACATGAACACCTTGAATATCGTATGTACAACCGAAGATGCCAACGGCAAACCAACGCGTTTTCATTACCAAAACGTAAGGTGGTACGTGGGCGAAAACGCAGTGCATTACAAGTTGCATTTTCCAGTAGCAGAAAATGAGTTAAACGATGGCGATAAGGTACTCAAAGTGTATCTTTGGAATCCGGAAAAACGAAAGATCGACGTTCGAAATGGGCGTGTACGTATAAATGCATTAAATTAGTATCATGGCATTGGATAAAAACGGCATTGCTAAGCGCATTGCACAAGAATTGAAAGACGGATGGTATGTGAACTTGGGAATTGGAATCCCCACATTGGTCGCGAACTACATTCCTGAAGGGATCGAAGTGGAATTCCAGTCCGAGAACGGAATTTTGGGAATGGGTCCTTTTCCGTTTGAAGGCGAGGAAGACGCCGACCTGATCAACGCCGGAAAACAAACGGTGACCCTGCGTCCGGGAGCTTCCATTTTCGATTCAGCCACATCGTTTGCGATGATCCGTGGTCAACACGTTCAGCTTACGGTACTGGGAGCTATGGAAGTGGCTCAAAACGGCGACATTGCCAACTGGAAAATTCCCGGAAAAATGGTGAAAGGAATGGGGGGCGCCATGGACTTGGTTGCCTCTGCCGAAAACATCATTGTTGCCATGTTGCACGCCAATAAAGCCGGAGAATCGAAGATACTGAAACAATGTACTTTGCCTTTGACTGGTGTAGGGTGTGTGAAAAAAGTAGTAACCGATCTTGCCGTGTTGGAGATCAAGGATAACAAGTTCCACCTGATCGAACGCGCACCGGGTGTTTCGGTGGAAGAGATCGTATCAAAAACGGAAGGAGATCTGGTAGTTCCGGATTTCGTGCCGGAAATGTCTATATAATTCAAAATCCGCGGTTCGCTGCGGATTTTTCATTACTTCCTATGGGAAAAAAACTCCTACAAGTACTACCCTGGGTCAGTTTGCTGGCGGCCTGTACGTATTTCTTGGTAATCATAGCCATGAATGAAGTCCCAAAAGACGATGGCGATGGATTGCAACACTTCTCGATCGCTAAAGTCGCCTGGGAACAACCATCCTATTTTCTGGATCATTGGGGAAAACCACTTTTTACATTTTTCAGCTCCTTTTTCGCCCCTTTCGGATTTCAAGCATACAGCTCGTTCAACGTCCTCGTTTTCTTTGCCACCGTATTCGTTTTATTTCGCTTGTTAAAACGAGAAAAAAGTCCGATCCTCTTCATGAGTTTCGTGCCGTGGCTGCTGATCAGTATCCCGGATTATACTTACTCGATTGTTGGCGGGCTCACGGAACCATTCTTTGGTTTGTTACTTACACTGATGTTGTATGCGTCAATTAGAAAAAAATGGGGGCTTTTCGCGCTCCTTGCTTCGTTGGCTCCATTTGCACGCAGTGAAGGTATGTTGGTACTCCTGGCAGCCGCGGGTTTGCTGTTGTATACCAAATCGTGGAAAGCATTACCATGGTTGCTAACCGGACCGATCATCAGCTTGATCGCGGGACAGCTTATTCTGGGACAAGCGCTTTGGTATTTGGAAAACGATCCCTATCCGGAATTGAGTCCGTATGGCTCCGGATCCTGGATGCACTATGCCACCCACTTCACCGATTACTTCGGATTGATCAACTTGCTCTACCTGCCAATAGCCATTTTCGGTATGCTCGTTTGGAGACAACATCACAAAAAACATCGAACCTTGATCCTCCTTTTCTTTAGCGGGATCTTTTTCGGTATCCTGATCATCCACAGTTATTTTTGGGCCAATGGTTTGCGCGGATCAATGGGTTTAACCCGCATAGGATTGCAGGGAATGCCCGCGTTTATCGGATTGTGTTTTTTAGGTTTAAGCAGCGTTTTCAAAGAATTGCATTTCGTTGGAATTGGGATCTTTGGTAGTTTAACCACCCTTGGGATCTTTCGGGAAATCGTTGCGCTGGAACTTCCCACCCACGAAAGCAGTTCGCATAAAATGATCCACCGCGCGGTAAATTACGTCAACCATGCGCCAATACATGGTAAGATCTATTACATGCATCCGATGGTAGCGTATTACAACGGATTGGGCACAAAGGACCAACATGAACGCTACATCCAACGATTCATTCACCTGGAAAAAGACGTTGTTTCACAGTTCAAGCCGGGCGACATCCTGTTCCGGGATTCAAAGTTTGGTGCCACAGAACAAGGCCTGTCGTTTGAGGAACTGCAAAAATATCCGTTCCTGATCCCTGTGAAGCATTTTTACAGCGAGGATTACAATCCGGAATTCAATGGGGAGAGCAAATCCGTGATCCTCTACCAAGTCGTTGATCCAAAGGCGGTGGCGACGTTCAAACGATCGGATCACGTTGAGATTCCGGCATCTATAACGGGCAAGATTCACGGTACTGCCGAATTCACGGATCACAGAAAAGTTTTCGCCCTACCCGCCTTACGCGGACCTAAACAGGAATTGATCATCGCGTACACACTTCAAGCTGAAAAGGAGATTTACCTGGTATTTGATGACGGTCGTGGCTTATACGTTTCGCAACCGATGCTGCCCGGAGAACACCAATTGATCCTCCCTTTTGTAACCGGTAAACAGACAGGCAAATTGTACATCCACAATCCGGAAAAAAAAGCATTCACATGTGCGATTCGCACAGCAAAATGGCGGCAAACGAGGGATGTAGGAATTCAAGAACCTTAAAAACCCTATATTTGCTACCAATAAATAACCAGAAACTGCGTTGTGTAGCCAACTACAACAAATACTATGATACAAAAGCTTTCCATTTTAATACCGGCATATAACGAAGGAAAAACCATTCACCTCATTCTGGATCGCGTCCGTGACGTGGAGTTGATCAACAACATTCAGAAAGAGATCGTGATCGTGAACGATTGTTCGAAAGACGACACGGTAGAGCGCGTGGAAGCCTACATGGCTGCAAACCCAGCAATGGATATCCGTTTATTTTCGCAGCCCGTTAATATGGGAAAAGGAGCAGCTATTCAGCGTGCGATCAAAGAATGTAGTGGCGAATATTTAGTGATCCAGGATGCCGATCTGGAATACGATCCCAGCGAATACAACCTGTTGTTAAAACCGGTTTTCATGGACAATGCAGATGTGGTTTACGGTTCGCGATTCATGGGACACAACCCACACCGAATTCTCTTCTTTTGGCATTCCATTGGAAACAAATTTCTCACGTTTCTTTCCAACATGATGACCAATCTGAACTTATCGGATATGGAAACCTGTTACAAGCTAATCCGCGCGGACTTGGCCAAAAAGATCGTCATAAAAGAACGTCGCTTTGGAATTGAACCAGAGATCACCGCGAAATTGGCGAAAATGAAACCGATCCGCATCTACGAAGTAGGAATTTCATACTACGGTCGCACCTACGAAGAAGGAAAAAAAATTGGTTGGAAAGATGGATTCCGTGCCATCTACTGCATTGTTAAATACCGTTTTTTCAATTAATCCTTAATAAATCGTTGTGTAAGCCAGCTTCCCACAGGTTTTTCGAAGTAGCGGTGAAATAGTTGTGCAAAAACGATCGAACTGAATGTCGCAATCGCAAAAGTAAGCCATGCGTGCTCTACAAAAAACGACCATTTCATCAACACGTACAACAGGGTTCCACCAATCAGCCCGTGCGTGAGGTACAACGCATACGACGCCTTTCCCAGTGCGCGCATCCAGCTTCTCGTTCGATGCGGGATCAACAAAGCAGGAATGCCCAGAGACACGATCACGAAGTCTTCCAAAGCGTAGAAAAAGTAAACATAGATCCACAGAATTAGGATGGAAAGGAACGGAAGCATTGAACGATCTTGTTTCCATTCCAGCAGTAACATTCCCAGTAAAAAATAGGGCAAATAATGGATGAATTCCTGCTCCGGCCAATACCACTGAAGTCCCATCGCTAACAACACGACAGGAACAAATGCCGCGCGAAATTTTAAGAGCAAAGGTGCCATCGGGATCAATACCAAGTAAAAGATCATTTCGACGCGCAAGGTGCTAAATACCGGATTGATCCAAGAGCTCAAACCATCAGAATCAATTAAAAACAGCGCATTTTTGAGGATTGTTTGTCCGTCATACGGAATGTTCCCATTCCAAAGTAGCTGCAAGACCAAGATCAATGCAATCGTCATCCAATATGCCGGAATGATGCGTATGATCCGTTTTTTAAGATACCTTCCTGTCTGCGCAAACGTAAAACCAGCTTGTTTCATGGAATACCACATCACAAAACCGGAGATCAGGAAAAAAAGTTCCACTCCTTGTGCTCCAAAAGCCGCCCATGAACGCATGTTTTCCGGAAACAAATAAATTCCTTCCCGATCAAACGCCATGAAATGATAACCAAGCACCATCCACGAGGCAATGGCGCGATACCATTCGATATGTTCAAAGCGTTTCAAGAGCAACTTGGGTAAAAACAAAAATCCCTGACCTCCAGAAACAAGGGTCAGGGATTCACGTATCCTATGACTTGATTAGTACAATTCCATCTTCAGCGAAGAACGGTAATCTTTGATCTCCTCGCGGTTGATCTTGTGATCCGCATTCTTCAACAAATTCAACAAGTACAACAAATTCTCTTGATCATCGATTTCGATCGGATACTCCTGACCCTCCTCGTCCTCTTCAAACTGGGCCTGAACATCGAATGCATCGCGATCTTGCAAGTATTCGTACGTTAAACGCAAAACTTTCACTACCAGGGGATCTTGTTCTTTTAGCGCTTGTTCACGCAATTCTTTCAAATCCTCTACAATTCCGCTGTAAAGAACTCCGTCCTTTTCAACTTTCGCAATGATAGTTTCTAATTTCTTGTTGGCAATGGCCGTTTTCATACCGATTTCAATTTGTTGGTCTTGTAAAAGATAACATTCACAAGACGTGCAAATGTAATGACTTCCGATGAGTTTATGGCTATTCGGGATTTGATTTTTGCAGAATTTGCCGTTTTCCAACAAAAATGTTGGTTTTCTCATCAGATCTTAGAAATTACAACCCCTAAATAGCGCCAAACCATTATATTTGTGAAAGAACGCAAAACAGAACTCCTTGCTGGATCTTATCGCAAAAGCAGTATTTACAGGTTTCCTACTCAGCATCATGATAGGTCCGGTGTTCTTTATTCTCCTCGAAACCAGCATTCGCAAAGGGGTGCGTTCTGCCTTGGCTTTCGATCTTGGCGTGTTACTTTCCGATTTGATCTACATTGCGATCGCTTACTTTTTTTACGCACAGGTAGCCAGTTTAACTTCCGGTGACAAGTCGTATTTGTTCCAATTTTTTGGCGGGTTGGTATTCATCGGCTTTGGGGTAGCCACATTGATCAAAAAACCGAAAGATCCGGTAGACGAAGAAGCGGAGATCATCAATCACCGCAAAGACTATATGTGGTTAGCGCTCAAGGGATTCTTCTTGAATTTCGCGAATCCTGCGGTAATTTTTTATTGGTTCACCGTCATTGCGTTTGGAATTAAGCAAACAGATTCCGCAGATATGGGTCGCAATGTGCTGTTGTATGTCGCAGTGATCCTAATAACCTTCTTCTCTTTGGATATTTTGAAGATCATTGGAGCCAAAAAATTACGTCCCTTCATCACCAATAGTGTGCTTACCGGTTTGAATCGCCTGACAGGCATCGTGATCGTTTGTGCCGGGTTGTATATGATCTTACGCGGCGTTACGCAATGGTCTGAAATCGGGTAATTCCTGTAACTTTGCCCTCAAATTCACTTATTGCAACAAAAGGTAGATCCATGAAATTAGTGTTCGTATTCGGTTTTCTGTTTGTCTGTTCCCACCTGTTTGGCCAAACCATTCGGAAAGAAAATCTCACCAAAAAAGAGACAGTATATTACGATTTCGAGAAAAAACATCCTGAATCTACAGGAGCCTACTACAAAGATCCGCTCGGTGAAACCCGCGACAAACACGGAAAGTGGCTGCATTACGACAAAGGCGGTGTACTGATCGAAGAACGCAATTATTTTCGGGGAAAACTATCCGGACCGGTTAAAGCCTATTACAGTAACGGTAAATTAAAACAAGAAGGATACTTCAAACTAGACGTGCAAGACAGCATCTATCGCGAATGGACCGAAAGTGGAAAGTTGCAGGTAGAAGGGATGTACGTAAAGGGAAGTCCGGCAAAAACGTGGCGCTATTTTTACCTCGATGGCAGAGAAAAATCGGTAGAAGAAATCGTAGATTCTACCCATTATCTGCGTGCATTCTGGCTTCCGGACAGTTTGCACACCCAAACCATTATCGATGGAAACGGTACATTCACCACATTCTACACTACCGGTGCACCCAAAGAGTGGTATAACTACAAAAACGGCTTGAAAAACGGCGATTTTGAAGAATATTCCATCTACGGATTTCGATTGATCCAAGGTAAATTCCTGGAAGGAGAAAAAGACAGTACCTGGAACTATTGGTATTACACCGGTGATCTTGAAAAAGTTTCTAATTACAAAGCCGGAAAATTACACGGAGCCTACAAATACTACTACGATAAGAATCGCTTGAACGTAGAAGGAACCTACACCAACGGGAAGAAATCCGGAACCTGGACCTGGTACACGAACAAAGGAACCAAAGACATGGAAGGAACTTTCGTGAACGATCAGCAAGACGGAAAATGGACCTATTGGTATCCAACCGGAGAAGTGTCGTATTACGCAGAGTACACTGCCGGCTTGAAAACCGGAACATGGACTTATTTCTACAAGGATGGAAAAACCTTCAAGAAAGGAGAATTCGCCAACGATCAGAAAAACGGCAAATGGGAAACGTGGTACGAAGACGGCACCTTGTTGATGAGCGGAAAATATGAAAATGGTAAAGAAGAAGGAGAATGGTTCAATTACTGGGAAAACGGAAAATTGAAGAATAAAACCACTTTCAAGAAAGGACTTTTAGAAGGAGAATGGCTCTCTTACTACCCGAGCGGCAAACCCAAACTGACCGGAAAATACAAAGATGGCTTGAAAACCGGCGAATGGATCGATTATTTCGAAAATGGTAAACCAAAAGACGTTGGTTCCTATAAAATCGTGAAAAAGAAAGTGAAGATCGATTACGGGCCCTTGAAGGACATGGAATCCTTAGAAAGCGTGAAAGACGGTCTGTGGACATCTTACTCACAGAAGGATTATAAACGCATTGAAGAAGGCAATTACAAGAATGGCGAAAAAGACGGTGTGTGGTACGCCTATTTCCCGGGTGGAAAGATCCCATGCGTGACAACGACCTACAAAAATGGAAAGTTAGAAGGGAAAATGACCGAATTGGATCGCCGTGGTAATGTAATCTCTGACTGTGACTATAAAGATGGTCTAAAACACGGAAAAATGCGTCTTTACGATAAAAAGGGGAAGATCACGAAAGAAATGGAATTCGAGTTTGGTCAACGCATTATCCGCACAGAAAACAAGAGCATTCAGTTCAATCCGAATTAGTTTTGCGAGAAAAATAGGTGAAGTCCGGTTTTTTTAGCCGGACTTTTTTTGTATCTTCAATAGAAATCAATCGTTTATGACAGACCACGAATTAGGTATTTACGGCGAAATGCTCGCTCAACGCCATCTATTGGAAAAAGGATTTGCTATCCGCCAAACAAACTACCGCTTTTTGAAATACGAGATCGATATTGTAGCTGAAAAAGATGGAAAAATCGTTGTGGTAGAAGTGAAAACTCGACAAACTGCCGAGATCGGTGAACCCTGGATGGCCGTAACACGCAAAAAACAACGCCAGATCATCGCTTGTGCGAATCACTACATCCAAAGCAAGGACATCGATAAAGAGGTGCGCTTCGACATTGTTTCCATTGTTCACAATCAGTTTCGAACCAAGTTAGAACACATTGAAGACGCTTTTAGCATATAACTAATTTATACGTTGAAACGAATTTATTCTTCCCGTTTCCAAAGGAGCGAACCATCGCCAAAACTGAGGAAACGGTAGTTGTTTTCCAATGCGTGTGTATAGATATTTTTCCAGGATTCACCGACAAAAGCATGAATCAATAGCAGCAGCGTAGACTGTGGTTGGTGGAAATTCGTCAAGATACCGGAAGCCGTGCGAATCTGGTATCCGGGACCGATCAGTAGTTGCGTTTTCGTGATCAGGCGATCCATTCCATTCGTTTCCAAATACGTGATCAGTGCCAAAACGGACGCATCTACTGTGATTGTTTGTGGCAATTCATAGGCTTCCCATTGGGTCAAACCGACTTCATCCAAATGTAGTTCTACTTGTTCTGCACATTTTACACCTATCCAGTACAAACTTTCCAAAGTGCGCAAAGAAGTTGTTCCAACCGGGATCAAAGGTTCATTGACGCGTTGCAACCAATGTTTCAAGAACGCCAGGGAAACATCGATAAACTCGGCGTGCATGGGATGATCGGCTAGTGTTTCCGACTTTACCGGAGCAAAAGTTCCGGCTCCCACGTGCAGGGTAACAAAATCGTGTACAATGTTCTTTTCCGTTAAACTTTTGAGTACGCGGTCCGTGAAGTGCAATCCCGCTGTTGGTGCAGCAACCGATCCATCGTGTTTGGCGTAAATGGTTTGGTAGCGTTCTTCATCTGCTTCCTCCGATTCGCGATTCAAATAAGGCGGCAAGGGAATCACTCCTGCCAAATGCAACACCTCCGCAAAACTGGTATGAGGTTTATCCCAACTGAAATCGATCAAATAATGATCACCACGTCTTTCTGCGATGGCCGCTGTTAAGGTAAATTCCTCATTACCAGTTTGAAAATGCAATTCAAGTGTCGGTTCTTTCCATTTTTTAGCCCCACCAACCAAGCATTTCCAAAGCACGCGATCTTGTTGCAACATCGCCGTTTGGATCTCTGTATATGTTTCCGAAGGTTCTAAACAAAAAATCTCAATCTTTCCACCGGTTGATTTCGTGAAAAGCAAACGCGCTTCTACGACCTTCGTGTTGTTCATCACCAGAAACGAACCTGCAGGAAGTTCCTCCGCCAGATCTGTATAGTTCCGGTCGCGGATTTGGCCATCTCGATAGACCAACAACTTACTACTATCGCGCGGTTCGACCGGATATTTCGCGATGCGCTCGTCCGGAAGTTCGTAGGTAAACTGCTGAATGGAAGTTTGTTGAACACGTGCTTTCGACATGGGGCAATTTTTCGGCAAAAATACCACACAAAAGCTGCAAGTGCCACAAATTCTTCACGAAGCATGTAACATATTCGAAATTACCAAGTTGAATTCGTGAAAAAACGCTACTCCCGAGGATTCATATGCAAAAACACCTATCTTTGCGCCACTACTGAGATAGTAGCAATAAAATTCTGCTCGTGATGAACACAAAAAAACCGGGAAGAACAGGTACGAAACCTAGTTCTCCAAAAGGAAAAGCACCTTTCAAAGCTACCTCCAAACCTGGGGCAAGACCTGCAGGCAAACCGAGTCCGGAAAAAGGCCCGAATTTCCGACCAAAAGTACGCAAAGGAGATCCACTTCCAACTTTTAATGAAGATGAAGTTCGTTTGAACAAATACTTGTCGAACGCAGGCGTATGTTCGCGCCGTGAGGCTGATGTATTGATCCAAACCGGCGTGGTTACGGTAAACGGAAAAGTGGTAACCGAATTGGGATACAAAATCAAAAAAGACGACAAGGTCCAATACGACGGTGAAACGATCAACGCGGAAATCAAACGCTATGTGTTGTTAAACAAACCCAAAGATTTCATCACCACCATGGATGATCCGTGGGGACGCAAGACCGTGATGCGTTTGGTGTTCAAAGCGTGTAAAGAGCGTATTTATCCGGTTGGAAGATTGGACCGCGACACAACTGGTTTGTTGTTATTTACCAACGACGGTGATTTGGCGAAAAAGCTGACACATCCTCGATACGAAGCGAAAAAGATTTACCACGTTGAAACCGACAAACCAGTTTCTGCGGAACACATGGAGCAATTGCGCAGCGGGATCGATCTGGAAGATGGACGCATTGCGTGCGACCATGTGGAGTACGTAAAAGATGGAAAATCTTCTCGCGAAGTAGGAGTTGAGATCCACAGTGGAAAAAACCGCATCGTGCGTCGTATGTTTGAAAAACTCGGCTATGTGGTAGTGAAATTGGATCGCGTGCAATTTGCTGGTTTGACTAAAAAAGATTTGCCACGTGGTTTTTACCGCCATTTGACCGAACAAGAAGTGGCTTACCTGAAAATGACAAAATCTGTCTGACAATGAAGCGTTTATTAACAGGACTGCTGGCTCTCTTTCTATTTTTCCCTGTTTATGGACAAGTAAAGAAGCACAAGAAGAAAAACAGCACTGCTGCAGGAACCTTGTTTTTTTATTGGGGGTATAACCATTCGGGCTACACCAAATCCGATATCCGTTTTGTTGGATCTAATTACGATTTCACGTTGAAAGATGTGAGCGCTGTTGACAGACAAGATCCCTTTGATGGAAAAGTTTATTTGAATCCGTCCACGATCACTGTTCCCCAATTCAACGCCCGTCTTGGATATTACTTCAAGGACAAGTGGGCCATCAGTTTTGGGAATGATCACTACAAATACGTGATGCAAAACCACAACAAGGTCCTACTGGATGGATTCATAGCTCAGGGAGTTGACGCTAATTGGTCGGGTAACTACAACGACGAACCGGTAACAACCAATTCAGACGATTTTCACTACGAAAATACCAATGGATTGAACTTCCTTCGTGTAGAGTTGATGCGTTCTTTCGACATTTGGGAAGCTGGAAATGCGCGCCAATTTGCCCTAACGGGAAATTTAGGTGCGGGTATCGGTCCGATGTTAACCTACAACGATTTGAACTTCGCCGGACAACACACGTTTGCCACGCCCTCCATTTCTGGGTACGGCATTGGTTTGAACGGCAGTTTGCGCATGGAATTTTTCCGGCATTTCTTTTTTCAGTTGGAAACTGGAACCGGATTTGTGCATTTAACTCACGTGCGCACCAGACCGGACGACCGCAATCAATATGCAAAACAGCGTTTGGGATTTGTCAGCGGGTTTGCAGCCATCGGCGGTATTTTTTACTTGCGACCAAAAAACGGTTGCGACAGTTGTCCACAGTGGTAACAACATATTATTAATAGAAGCAATACAAAAAAACATGATACACGATCTATCAGAGCAGGAAGTACAGCGCCGACATACCTTACAAGCATTGCGTGCAGCTGGAATCGAACCTTTTCCGGCGGCATTGTACCCGGTAAGCGATCTTTCTGCAGACTTGAAAGCACATTACGAAGAAGGGAAAACCGTTTGTTTGGCTGGACGAATGATGAGCCAACGCGTCATGGGAAAGGCATCTTTCGCTGAATTACAAGATGCGCAAGGGCGTATTCAAGTGTATTTCAACCGCGACGAATTGTGTCCGGGAGAAGATAAAACACTTTACAACGACGTTTTCAAAAAATTCCTGGATCTGGGAGATTTCATCGGTGTAAAAGGAGAATTGTTCAAGACCCAAGTTGGCGAAGTTTCTGTGAACGTCAAAGAATTCACGTTGCTGAGCAAATCTTTGAAACCGCTTCCGCTTCCAAAAACGGATGCCGAAGGAAAAGTACACGATGCCTTTACCGATCCGGAATTGCGTTACCGTCAGCGTTACGTAGACTTGGTGGTGAACCCACACGTGAAAGAGATCTTCGTTAAGCGCACCAAATTGTTCAATGCCATGCGTCAGTTCTTCAATGAAGCTGGATACATGGAGGTGGAAACGCCGGTATTGCAAGCGATCCCGGGAGGAGCAAGTGCACGCCCGTTCATTACGCACCACAATGCCTTGGACATTCCGTTGTACATGCGTATTGCGAACGAATTGTATTTGAAGCGTCTGATCGTTGGCGGATTTGATGGGGTTTATGAATTCTCCAAGAACTTCCGCAATGAAGGAATGGACCGCACGCACAATCCGGAATTTACGGCCATGGAAATCTATGTTGCTTACAAGGATTACAACTGGATGATGGATTTCACGGAACAACTTCTGGAATTCTGTGCCATTGCCGTGAACGGTACTACAACGTGCACTTTCGGGGAACACACGATCGACTTCAAAGCGCCGTATAAACGCGTAACCATGCGTCAAGCGATCATCGATTTCACCGGTTTCGATATTGACGGTAAATCGGAGGATGAATTGCGTGCAGCTGCAAAAGGCATGGGCATCGAAGTGGATGAAACCATGGGCAAAGGAAAATTGATCGACGAGATCTTTGGCGAGAAATGCGAAGGCAACTACATTCAGCCCACGTTTATTACGGATTACCCCAAAGAAATGTCGCCATTGTGTAAAGTACACCGCGATAATCCGGAATTGACGGAGCGTTTCGAATTGATGATCTGCGGTAAAGAAGTGGCAAACGCTTACTCCGAGTTGAACGACCCGATCGACCAGCGCGAGCGTTTTGAAGAGCAATTGAAGTTGCAAGAGCGCGGAGACGATGAAGCGATGTTCATTGATCAGGATTTCTTGCGCGCTTTGGAATACGGAATGCCACCAACATCAGGTTTGGGAATTGGAATGGACCGTTTGATCATGTATTTGACCAACAACCAATCCATCCAGGAAGTCTTGTTCTTCCCGCAAATGCGACCGGAAAAAACCGTAAAAGTGGTGTTGAGTGAAAACGAACAATTGATCTACGACATCATGCAAGCAGAGAAAACCATGGATCTGAATGCGTTGAAAACACAAGCAAATCTGAGCAACAAGCAATGGGATGTGAGCATAAAAGGTTTGACCAAACACGGCTTGTTGAAAGTCACTAAAGTGGAGGACAACCTGACAGTAGATCTGGTTTAAATTCCCAAATAATATTGAAAACCGTTTTCACCAGTTGAGAACGGTTTTTTTATTTTTACACCATGATTAAACACGTCCTTCTGACCCTATTTCTGATCCTGTTTGGCGCGAGATCGATCGCATCCACCACCTATTATTTAGAAGGAACGATCGGGAAATCGCGAATTTGCATGCGTTTCGAAGATTTCACGGAAAGTTATCCCAAAGACGAACCCCGTATTACTGACATCCGTTATTACTACCTGAGTTCCTTGAAAGACATCGTATTGGAAGGAACACGCTTTAAAAATCAGTTCACCTTTGTTTTCAATGAAGATGCCGGAAAATTTGATGAAAAGTTTGTATTGACAAAGGACGCAACGGGTAGTTTCAAAGGAAACTGGTTTCATAAATCAGGTAAAAAGTTGGCTGTTATTCTCAAACCCATTCAAGTAAACGCCATAAAGAATCCCTACAATCACATCCCATTCATAAACGCCTACAAAAACTCGGACCCATTTGAGTACGTCCGATCCAGCAAGCTTTCATTTAAAACAGATTCGCTGAGCAACTACCACGATCAATTGTTTCGCTGGGTGCGTGAAACGCATGGAACGTGTTCTGGCTTTTACTTGGATTCCACTTTTAAACCAACTGTCAGACAACGTGTCAACCCAAAACTCGAAGAGATCTTGATTGAAAATGCCATGAATCAATTGAGCTGCGCTACCCAATGGGATTACAGCGACGGTGGAGGCATTGAAATATCATTTACCATGAACTACCTCGATAAAAACCTATTGAGCTTTACCATTTGGCAGTCGTGGTTTTGCGGAGGAGCACATCCCGATTTTGGCTATGATGCTTATTTAATAGACTTGAATACCGGCAAAGATTATGCGCTGGAGGAATTGATCGCATTCGATAAAAGCACCGTTATTTATGATGAGATAGCGGACAATTTCTCAGACTATGTGGCTTACCGACGAGACTTCTTCGCTCCTAAGATACTTCAAATGCTGATCGATCAAGGAAGTATCTACACGAATTACAATGCGGAGGAAGATCCGTGCATGGAATTGTACAACGATCCTGAGAGTTGGGTTTTTGCCAATTGGGAATTTACCGAAAGCGGCATTCGCTTTTCTTGTTCAGTAAGCAGATCAGCAAGGGCCTGTGAAACGGAGAGCTTCACCATTCCCTTCGATAAGTTCAAAGCTTGGATACAGGCATCATTTCCTTATACTTTCCCAGAATAACTGCAAAAAGACTCAAAAACCTAATTAAAATCAGTTTTTTACCTGATACGGCTCATTTTGCCCGTCATTGAAATGCATCACCTTTGACTTATCAAAACAAATGATATGAGCACGCAACAAAATGTAAATACAGGTATTTGGGGAAACTTGGGTACTTGGGCGGAGGAAAACCGATTTGGAGTTATAGCGGTTGCCTTGTTAGTAGTAGGTTGTTTAGGAGGAGTGACCATGCAGCTTGGAGCTGTAAGCGAGTTGTGGTCGATGATCGTGGTTATCGTTCCTACTATGTTGACTTTGAGTTTATTACTAGCAGTAGCACCGATGAAATGGATACTGAATGCGCTAGCACTTTCTGTGGTGGTTGATTTACTGGTTATTTTGCTCGTTCATATCTAGTAATGTAGCGCATTCATACACTGAACCCTGGCAGATCTGTCAGGGTTTTTTTGTAAAAAACTGTCTGGAAACGTCGATTTTTCGAGCGATTTTGCCAATTTGCCATATGGCAAATTGGCAAAATCGGTGGGATTTTTGATCATCAAAAACCCACTATCCATTTTCAATCCCAAAAACCTCATCTTTCTTTCTTATTATTGCCCCTAGTTTCAATTTGCATATGGACTTCGGAAAAATTGATCATGCACTTCTGGATTCGATCCCATTCAAACTACCTCCGGATCATCCGAAGAACGCAGAAATTCTTTCCGGAAAACGAAATCCCAAACCGACTATTTATATCGGCGCCTCCGGTTGGGGTATGAAAGAATTAGCTGGAGTTTTATATCCACGGTCCTTAAAAAACACGCAGTTCCTTTCACATTACAGTCGCGCGTACAACACGGTGGAATTAAGTTCTTTGTTTTACGGATTACCAGCACCCGATCAACTCAAACGTTGGTACGATCAAACACCTCCAAATTTCCGCTTCTGCCCCAAGTTCTTACAACTGATCACCCATACCAACAAGCTGTCCAATGTTTCCGAATACCTCGAACGTTACTTGGATTGCATTTCCGGTTTGGGAGAAAAACTAGGTCCCATCCTGTTCATGCCACATCCCTCACTTGGTCCGAAACAGCAAGATCAGCTTATAAAATTCATCGATCTGCTGCCACTATGGGCGAATTTCTTCATCGAATTGCGGCATCCGGATTGGTTCATGGATACAAATCACGAAAACTTTTTTGATGAATTGCAAAAACGTCAGCGTGCAGCGCTCATAACAGATACTGCCGGTCGACGAGATGCACTGCACATGCACCTTACTGTACCCCAAGTGATGGTTCGTTTTGCAGGCAACAATTTACATCCTACTGACTATCAACGTATCGATGATTGGACCGACCGACTCGCATTTTGGATCGAAAACGGTTTGGAAAGTGCTTATTTTTTCGTGCATCAATCCCAAGAAAACCTCACACCTGTCCTGATCCGTTACTTTATCCAATCATTGAACGAAAAAGCAAATGTGAACATCCACCAACCGATCTTAGCGAGCGACCACACCTTATTTGGGTAGTCCACCCCGATTCGCTACCTTTGCCACTCATTTCCAAAACGCATGATCTCAGTGAATGGCCTTACGGTCGAATTTAGTGCCCGAACACTTTTCAAAGATGTTAGTTTCGTAATCAATCCGAACGACAAAATTGCCCTGATGGGAAAGAACGGCGCCGGAAAATCTACGATGATGAAAATCATTGCCGGGGTTCAAAAACCGAACAGAGGAAGTATTCAGTGTGCACCGGATACCAAGATCGCCTACTTGCCACAGCACTTGTTGACCGAAGACAATTGTACCGTATTCGAAGAAACCGCAAAGGCTTTTGGTGAGATCATTCACATGAAGAACGAAATCGAACAACTCAACAAAGAACTGGAAACGCGCACCGACTACGAATCCGATTCGTATATGAAGGTGATCGAGCGCGTGGCGGAGTTGGGTGAAAAATACTATGCGATCGAAGAAACGAACTTTGATGCAGAGGTGGAAAAAGCACTGTTGGGACTCGGTTTCAAACGTTCTGATTTCACCAGAAACACAAAGGAATTCAGCGGTGGATGGCGGATGCGCATCGAATTGGCGAAGATCTTACTTCAAAAACCGGATCTTGTTTTGCTAGATGAGCCGACGAACCACATCGATATTGAATCGGTGATCTGGTTGGAAGATTTCTTGAAGAACAAAGCCAAGGCGGTAATCGTCATTTCCCACGATAAAACATTCATTGACAATATCACCAACCGCACGATCGAAGTGACAATGGGTCGCATCTACGATTACAAAGCCAATTACTCGCATTACCTGGTTTTACGAGAAGAACGACGCACGCAACAGCAAAAAGCGTATCAGGAACAGCAAAAAATGATCAACGAAACCAAGCGTTTTATTGAGCAATTCAAAGGAACGTATTCCAAAACGAATCAGGTGAGTTCGCGTCAGCGCATGTTGGAAAAACTAGAGATCATTGAAGTGGACGAGTTCGACAACTCTGCTATTTCCCTGCGCTTCCCTCCTTCTCAACGTTCAGGTGATTTTCCGGTTACGGCCAGAGATCTGAGCAAATCCTATGGCGACAAGGTTGTTTTCAAAAACGCGAACATGTCTATCGCTCGCGGAGAAAAAGTGTGTTTTGTCGGACGAAATGGAGAAGGAAAATCCACGATGATCAAAGCGATTATGGGTGAGATCGACTTCGATGGTTTTTGCGAATTAGGACACAATGCCAAGGTAGGTTATTTCGCGCAGAATCAAGCTTCGCTGTTAGATCCGGAACTTACAGTGTTCGAAACGGTGGATAATGTTGCAGAAGGTGAGATCCGCAAAGACATCAAGAATATTTTGGGCGCCTTTATGTTCTCGGGAGACGCGATCGATAAGAAAGTGAGTTTCCTTTCCGGGGGAGAGCGTACACGATTGGCGATGGTGAAGCTCTTGTTGGAACCGGTGAATGTATTGATCCTGGATGAGCCGACCAATCACCTCGATTTGAAATCGAAGGACGTCTTGAAAGAAGCGTTAAAGAAATTTGATGGCACCTTGATCCTCGTTTCCCATGACCGCGCGTTTTTGGAGGGATTGTCTAACAAGGTATTTGAGTTTAAAGACCAGCGGGTGATCGAGCATTTTGAATCGATCGATGAGTTCTTGGAGCGAAATCGGATTGAGCAGATCAAGCATTTGGATCTTTAGAAGCACGAGTAAAGAACGCAAATTAGCAGTAAAAACATGGAAGCAGCACTTCATGCACTTCAATTTGCCTTTTGGCAGACGAGCAATACCGAGTGGCTAGCCATTATTACCAGTTTGTGTTACGTTATTCTTGCAGCCTATCAAAAACGAGCTTGTTGGTATTTTGCCTTTTCCAGTTCTGTTTTGTACATTTTTATTGGATTTGAGGCGAAACTTTATCCGGATATGGTACTCAATACCTTTTATGCCGCTATGGCGCTATTTGGTTGGTTCCAATGGAAAGAGAAAACTACTGAATCAACACAGGTAAACACGAGGCCGTGGAACTGGCATCTGATCGCCTTGCTACTGATGGTTTTTTGCGGACTCGCAACCGGTTTTATTTTGGATCGCTTTACGGATCAAGCTTATCCTTACCTGGATTCACTGGCATTTTTCGGCAGTCTGATCGCTACTTGGATGATAACGAAAAAAATAGTTGAAAATTGGCTGTATTTTGTATTCATCGATTTGGGAATGTCCTATGTGTATTTCTTTCGAGGGTATATACTCACGTCCATTCTCTTTTTAGTTTATACGGTCATTGCGTTACGTGCTTTCTTCACTTGGCGAAAGCAGCTAATCGTGCAACACCGTTCGAATAACTTCCAGTGATTTCAATTGATTCAACCCCTGTAAATGCTGTCCGAAATAGGCCAACCAGATATCGAGCAAACGTCCCCGATCAGCTGTCGGTATATGTGCTGCCAGAGCTTCCGATTTCTCAGCCAATAAAAACGTTTCCATCCAATGCAACTCTTGACCTTCAAAATAGGCCGGATGATTTGGTCTGAGGATTTGCAATTTTCCACCTAATAAGTCGAAAACACGAGGATCGGCTTCTTCCACCGCCGGCGTGATCCCTAAATATTTCGTGTAAGCCGCCAAAAACCACAAGGGATAATTCGTGAGCTCGTTACTTTCCTCCATAAATCCGATCTCTTCCCAAAGAAACTCCAATAAACCATGCTCCGGGTGACCTTTTTGCACCGTTTTTTGGATTAATTCAGCGATGAAGAAAGCGATACTTGACTTTACAGGATCGAACGGGATCTGGACAGCGGTTTGAGCAAGCGTACAACTGGTCATTTTGGGCATACTGCTGTCAGATCGTTGGTAGATCTCACACTCCACCGGTGCAAGTGAAAAAAGTACAACACCTTTCTTTTTACGGGCACCTTGAAATAAGTAGGTTTGTAAGCCCAAATCAGCGGTGAGCATAGTTACAATGAAACTCGTCTCTGAAAAGGGAGTTCGCCCTAAAACGATTCCGCGGATACTTTGTTTCATCGAATGACCGCCACTTTAGCTACTTGCTTGTTTTGACCTTCCTTTTTCTCATTCGTTGCTGTCCAGATCAAATAAACGCCCCCGGGTACATTTTCACCGGTCAAGGTTTTACCGTTCCACGTAGCTGTTCCACCATTCGATGTTGTTTGATACACCAAATTTCCAGCTATATCGGTGATCTTTACATCGCTATCAAAACGAATTCCCTGAATCGTGATCGGTCCAAAAAAATCTGGCTTCACCGGATTTGGAAAAACAGTCACATTGCTATATTCCGCGTCACCTTGTGTCGCATCTGAACGGTAAGAAACCAAACCGATATCTGTAACAATAAACAATTCACCCGTTTGGTAATCGAATTCCATGTCCAAGATATTATCTGAGATCAAAGGCGAGTTGTCTTTGGTGAAATGGGAGATCACCTCTTGTCCATCTGCGCTGATCAAAAAGATACCCGTACTTGCCGTAGCGATCCATTTGCGGTTTCCGCCATCGATCTCGATGTCAGATATCGGCGTATCATCCAGTAATTGCTCAACATTTCCTTCAAAATTCACCAAGATCCGGGAAGCGTCCACATTGGTGGAGCCAAATGCATTCTCGCTGTTGTAAAGCACGACGAAACCATCCTCGGTTCCAATCCAGATCTCGTTATCGAAATCAACCGCAATTGCCGTTACGTTGTTTGATGGCAAATTTCCATTACCCGCGCCCGTTTGCAGCACTTTGTAGGTGTCGTCAGCAAGATTATCAATCGTACCGTTATTATTATACGCTAACAAGCCACGCTCGTACAAGCCCATCCATTTATTTCCGTTGTAATCGATCACCAATTTCGAAGTGAACACTCCTTTTGGCGCGGTTCCTGTCTCGTAACTCACCCACGAACCATCAGTTTTCAATACTTTGAGCGGTTTATTGGAATAGCAATTGGCAATCCATAGATTTCCTTCCTCATCGTATTCCATGGAAGAGATACAGGCATAGCCATTCCCCAAAGTAGTTGCTTCCAAACCAGAATTGGAAGGATTATACACATTGGTAACGGTGCCGGCATTGCTCAAGCTAACACCATCAATGCAATAGCATCCGAAAGCCACTTGATCCGGGTTTTCAGCGTTTACAGCCGCGGTTCCAAAATCCCACACATTGGCACTTTGCCAATTGGTTTGATTAAAGCGGTTCAAATTGATCCAATTTTCATCTTCCATGATATACGAGCCATCCGATCTGAAATTGAAAACTACGCGGTCCAAAATACCTGAACTAACCACCATTTTGCCTTTATTTCCATTCACCGCAAAAGCCGTATTATTTCCCGGTCCCGATTGCAGCACAAATTGATAGCTCCAGCCATTCGGCATGCGTACCAATCCAGAAGCAAAATCAGCGATCCAGTAGTTTCCGCTCCACTTGATCATTGCCCGTGGCTGACTCGGTACCGATCCGTAACTACCTGCGGAAAACAAAACATTTCCTGTAGCATTGTAGGCAACAGCCCCATCTGCAAAGGTCACCATCAATTCACCTGCGCTCACTTCGAAATCCAGAATTTCCGAACTAAATGCCGTTCCTACAACGGGTACATTGGTAGTGTTTCCCAGTTTCAGAATGGTATCTTGCCCGGGATTATTGTTTTGATAAAGCACAAATAATTCATCGTTCAAGGCATCAACTTTCCAGTATTTTCCATTCACAGGAGCGCTTAATCGATTATCTACTTGCCATTGATTTGCATCTGTTAGGAAGGCATTGTTCAAGGCAGCCCGGTACAATTTGGTTTCTGTGATGGCGTAAATGGAGTCATTCGCAAAAGCCACATCAGTAATCGCTTCAGTGCCCAATCCTGGATAGTAGGTATCCTTGATCTCGTTTTTAACCGGATCGATCACCACAACACCAATTCCACAAGCCACATACACCCGACTATTGTAAGGAACGAGGTCGTAGATGCGCTTGTCACCAATGATCTGTGCTAATTTGATTCCCGGTATGTTGATCACCGATCCGCTTGAAAGGATTTGATCGACATTTCCATTTTCATAACCCACAAAGAACGAAGCTGATCCGGACTCATAACACACCGTTGTCAATCCGATATCTGACAAGCCATTCACCCGATCGTATACTTTGGTTTCTCCCGCTGCTTGGTCGAATTCCAGCAAGCCACTCCCCACGGTGGTCATCACCATTCCGTTTCCGGCAGCCACATCGCTGGCCTTCCGCGTTGCTACGTGCATTCGCCACTGACCTGTGCCAATTTGCGCAGATGCATAAACACTGATAGAACTAAGCAATAGGAACAGTAAACGCTGCATGTAATCTGAGTTTTGTCTTCAATAACGGATAACTCTCAAAATTATTGGAAAAATGGAAAGGAACATCCAAACGGATCGCATTGTTTAAGAAAAATTACCCGATTCGCCGACGAGATTATCAGATTTGCATTTCAAATCAACAAAAACCCTAAATTTGCGCCAAGTCATGGCTCCGTAGCTCAATTGTATAGAGCACTGGATTTCGGCTCCAGCGGTTGGGGGTTAGAATCCCTCCGGGGTCAC
>CAYRVL010000016.1:0-17547 GCA_964427665.1 uncultured Fluviicola sp.
CTCGGTCTTGGTGCCGGACTTGGCGTACTTGGTCTTGGCGCCGGTTGAGACGTGCCGTTCGATCCACCATTCCCGCGGGTCGGTGTACTGGTCGGCTTGCTTGTCGGACTCGTAAAGATCGGTCGGCGTGGCTTGTCTTCTTCTACCGGTGGCGGACCGTAAACTGGTTTTGTCGGTTCGCTGCTGGCAGGTTCCTTGGTAGTCGGTTGCGTCACCGGATTGGGTTGGCGCACAGCTGGATCTTTTGGCGTTGGCGCAGTTCCAGGTTCTTTCACTCCCGGATCTGTCGCTGGTTCACGCGTTACGGGATTCAACGGTCGTTCTGGTTTGCGGGTATCCACATCCGGGTTGTTCGTTCCCGGTTGTCCGATCATTGGATCGGCTGTTCCAGGTACGTGGTCGGATGGTCGTTCTCCCGGTGCACGCTCGCGAACCGGTCTTCCCGGATTGACATTCGGTGTTGGTCGTGTTGGTCGGATCACGGTTCCCGTTGTAGGATCGTTTATCACTGGTCGCGGTGTAGGCGGAATGCGCAAGAAACCACCATCAAAGATACAGGCGTTCAATTCTGCTCCGCGCAAACCTTGACGCTCACATTCTCTTCGTGCACGATCCCGATCGCGGTCATTCATGTCACCGAGAGTGCGGTGCGTGCGTGGGAAGGTAAGATCTGTAAAGGTTTGCGTACTTTGTCCCCAGCCATAATCAAACAGCGATTCCGGTTGCGTAATACGCCATGTTTGTGCGAAATCACGTGCCAGGAAATTCAAATATTCGCGTTCTACGGTTTGCGACGCCGGATCGTTGGAACCAAAGATTCCCACATTGATATCGGCATTGCGGCCATTTGGACCGGTTTGAAAGTCGTCATTCGAACGTCCGTTGGCATTCCCCAAAATCCCGAAATAGGTATCCGTACACGGGAAGATCTCCACGGCAATGTTCATGAATCCGGTAGTGTTCCATCCGCGAATGTCAACTTTCACGCGCTCGCCGGTAGGCCACGTAATGATGTAATCTTCGCGCTCACGACGGATCACTCCTCCGTGATCCAAAAAGAATGGGCGGTCTTCTACATAGATGGCTTGTCCTTCGATGCGCAAGGGCGTGGTGGTGTTTCCGTCCGGACGATCGTTGGCGTACAAACACACACGGTCGCCCGCTACCCACATCGCAACGGCTGAATTCAATGAGAAATCTTGTCCTTCAGCACGTTGACGAACTTGAACGTTCATGTGCCCGGATTGCGATTTCACCAAAGTAAACTCGCCAACTGTTTGAAACGAATAGGCTGCACCATCAAACGACTGCAAATGCGGATCTCCGTAAGAACGACCCATCACCGCGTTACAACCCGGACGAGAAGCGAAGCGGTTTACCTCGTTCCAGCGCCTGACAGATGTGCTGTCCGCATTGCGCGCTTGTTGCTGAATCGTGTTTCGAACGCGGGTACGCGTCTCGGATGGAAGCATGGAATACATTTCCGAAGGCGTGAAGTTCTCCGGAAACATGCGGTCGGGAACAGGTTGGTTGTTCGACATGGCTACCAAACTATTGGCTAACCATTCGCCGCGAACAGGATCCCAACTTACCAGATCTTGTCGGATAGATTCAAACTCCCGATTGAATGCGTCCTGTGCCGTTGCAATACCGGTCCAGAGTAATCCGACTAAACTTAATGAACGTACAAGTGTGCTCATGTTTTTCGATTTAATGTCGCTGCGATTTTGCAAGAAGCGTACCGCGAATGCCAAATATGTTAACAAAGTTTTAAATAAAACAAAAAGACAATTAAAAGTTAAATAAATAACAAACGCTTATTCTTCTGACGCACACTGCCGGTAAGCTATAAATTGGCTACATTTGTAGGGAAATTAGACACGAAAAGGATGAGTTTATTAACTGTTGGTAGTGTGGCTTTTGATGCCATCGAAACACCATTTGGAAAAACAGACAAAATTGTAGGAGGGGCGGGAACGTTCATTGCGCTTTCGGCATCGAATTTTGTCAAAGATCAGCGAATTGTATCGGTTGTAGGGGAAGATTTCCCGCAAGACATGTTGGATACCCTTTCTTCAAAAGGTGTTGCGCTGGAAGGTTTGCAGATCAAGCAAGGCGAAAAAACATTCTTCTGGTCGGGTCGTTACCACAATGACATGAACTCTCGCGATACCTTGGTGACTGAATTGAACGTCTTGGAGCATTTCGATCCGATCATTCCGGCAAGCTATCAAGGTGCAGATTACCTCATGTTGGGGAATTTGGCTCCTGCGGTACAGCGTTTGGTGATCGAGCGCCTCGAAAAACGCCCGAAATTGATCGCTATGGACACCATGAATTTCTGGATGGATATCGCCATGGACGATCTGAAACAAACATTGAAGTTGGTTGATGTGTTAATTATCAACGACGAGGAAGCACGTCAGTTGTCGAAGGAATATTCCTTGGTGCGTGCATCGAAAGTGATCCGCGATATGGGACCGAAAACCCTCATCATCAAGAAAGGTGAACACGGTGCGCTTTTGTTCCAGGAGGAAAAAGTGTTCTTTGCGCCGGCATTGCCGCTTGAAGAGGTGTTTGATCCAACCGGAGCAGGGGATACTTTCGCAGGTGGATTCATTGGTTTCTTGGCTGCGTCGGATGACTGTTCGTTCGAAAACATGAAACGTGCGATCATTGCCGGTTCGGCCTTGGCTTCGTTCTGCGTAGAGAAATTCGGTACGCAACGTTTGTTGGAGATCTCCCGCCAGGAAATCGATCAACGAATCGAAGAATTTGTAAGGTTGACCAATTTTGAAATGTCAACCGTTTTAGGATAGAACTGTAAAATTGCTGTTATGGATAAGGCTGGTTTATTAGAAGCGTTGAAAGCATTGGTGTCTCAGGAAGATGCCTTGGTGGTGGCACGTGATGTGAACGATCTGCGTGGTCAATTTGAGGATCTGACATTGGAGGAAGATCGTCAGTTCCAGATTTTGCAGCTGGATGCGCAAGAGAAAGGGGAAGCAGTTCCGGAACGTCAACCAGACCCGATCCGACAGGAATTTTATGAATTGGTGGCCGCTTATCGCGAACGCCGAAACGAGCAACAACGCCTGAAAAAGGAAAGCGAAGAAGCCAATCTCCGCAAAAAGAAATCCTTGTTGGAGCAATTGAAAGAATTGGTTTCCGGCGAAGAAAATATCGCTGCAGCCATGACCGCTTACAAAGAGATCCACGAAGCTTGGAAAGCTGTTGGGGATATCCCGCGTGAAAAACGTCAGGATATTCAGGCTGAATATTCCAAGTTGTTGGAAACCTTCTTTTACCACATCAAGATCTACCGCGAATTGCGCGATCACGATTTCAAACGCAACCACCAATTGAAGGAAGCGGTGATCCAAAAAGTGCAGGAATTGGCCAACCTGGAACAGATCAAAGATGTGGAACAAGCCCTCAAACTCTTGCAAAATGAATGGGAAGAGATTGGTCCTGTCCTCAACGAAGACTGGGAAGACCTCAAAAACCGTTACTGGGATGCCGTACGCGCTGCCTACACCCGCATTCAGGCTTTCTACGAGGAACGCCGCAAGGAACTAACAGAAAATCTGGAGCAAAAGAAAGAATTGGTTGTGAAAGCTGCCAATTTGGTGAAGGAACTCGTGATCAATACTCCAAAGGACTGGGAAGTGGCTACCCAACAATTATTAGCCCTGCAAGAGCAATGGAAAGCCATCGGTTTCGGTCCGCGAAAGGAAAATGAAGAGGTGTGGAAAGAATTCCGCGCAAACTGCGATGCCTTTTTTGATGCCAAAAAATCGTTCTTTGACCAAGTGCGCAAGCAATTTGATGAGGTAGCGGAAGCGAAACGCGCCTTGGTGGATAAAGTACATGCCTTGAAGGAATCTACTGACTGGAAGGATACAACGATGCGCATTCTGGCTATTCAAAAAGAATGGAAAAATTTAGGGAATGCCGGACATCGTTTTGAGCAGAAATTGTGGAAGGACTTCCGGGCGGCTTGCGATCATTTCTTCGATTCCAAACAAGCCTTCTATGCGGAACAAGACGCGGCGCTGGAAGGAAACTTGGAGTTGAAAAAAGCCTTGATCGAGCGTATTCAAAACGCGACCTTGCCGGCTGATAAAAAAGATGCACTCACCATGTTGCGCGGTTTTTCTGCGGAATTCACCGAGATCGGCAAAGTTCCCATGAAAGACAAGGATGCCATCTATCAAGCCTACCGCGAAGCCCTGGATGCGCATTACCAAAAATTGAAATTGGAAAATGATGAGCAAGAGCGTGTGATGTTCCAAGCGAAATTGGATAATTTGCGTGCTAGCGCGAATCCGGATAAAGCGATGGCGCGTGAGCGTGCAGAACTGCATGAAAAGATCAGCCAACTGCGCGGTGATATCCTGCAGTATGAAAACAACCTCGGTTTCTTCGCCAAATCAAAAGGTGCTGATGCGCTACGTAAAGAAGTAGAAGGAAAGATCATGGCTGCGAAACGCCGCATCGAAGAACTACAACAAAAACTTAAATTGCTGACGGCTTAAGATGAACCGTTCCATCAATATTCTTATGCTCATGGTGTCATTCCCCGCAATGGCCCTATGCATTTTCGTGGGGTTTGATTTGCCGATCGAATTCCTGCACACCACGGCAAGTCAACTGCCGTACAAAGCGGAGATCTTTTATGTGCTGGCCGGCTTGCTCTTGCTGCTCATGGTGCGTCGTTCCGTGCAACGATGGGTAGGTGTAGGCATGACGCGCAAACCGGAACGTTTTATCTGGTGTGTACCAATCGGTGCGGAACGCCAAAAACAAGTGCGGATGTACCTGTTGTTGGAAGCTCTGGTAGCCTTGGCTTTCGTTTATGGTTGCTATCGTTTGACCCTGGAATCATGGCCTTTGATGGTCGTTTACGGTTTGATGTTCGTGGATCAATTGCTCTTCTTGCTTATCGCTTCGAAATGGTTCCGCATCGGCATCACCCAAAAAGCGGTGGTAGTCGCAGATCGCGAATTGCGTGTCTTGTATTTCCAAGGCTTGAGACGTGTTGAATTGCACCAGCAAACGATCTACTTTGAATACATCCAAGACCTCCAATTGCACTTTCCGACCAACTGTGTGCCGGAAGGGAAATTTGCGGAATTCAGAGATGCCTTGGA
Source organism: uncultured Fluviicola sp. (assembly GCA_964427665.1). Taxonomy (GTDB): domain Bacteria; phylum Bacteroidota; class Bacteroidia; order Flavobacteriales_D; family Crocinitomicaceae; genus Fluviicola. Next base: position 5,154 of record CAYRVL010000016.1, read on the forward strand.
GTCTCGTGTGAATCGCGATAAGGTGTTCTTCTCGGAAAAATTTAAAGCCCAAAAATAAACTAGATCGGTCTGCTGATCACGCGTTCCACCTGCTCCAAAACACGGGTGTGGTCGAATTGCGCAACGCCTCCTTGCAGACTGGCTGCCGAAAACAATTCCGGATTGGAAAGGTAACGACGGATCTGCTCCGCCAAACTGTCTGCGTTCAAAGGTGCAAAAAGATAACCCAAGTTGCCATTGTGTAAGATCTCTGGTGTGCCTCCGGCGTTTGAACCAATGACAGGTCGTCCACTGGCCATGGCTTCTATGGTCACCATCCCCACCGTTTCGGCTTTACTCGCCATGATAAAAGCATCGATCGCCTGATAGAAAACGGCAATGTCCGGTCTGAACGGTCGAATGAAAACGCGATCCTTCAGTGCGTCTGCCGCCATCCTTTCCTTCATTTTGTCACTGTAAGCCTGCCCTTCATGCATGGTTGGTTCGCCCAAGAACAACACGCACAACTTGGGATCCTTGATTTTTTCCAAAGCTTCCAATAACAACAGTTGTCCTTTTTGTGGATCGAATCTTCCTGCTAGACCAAGAATGATCTTGTCCTCCGGAAGTTCCAGGATCTGTCTGGCTTCCAACTTGGATGGAGCTGTTGAAAATGGAGCCATATCCAAAGCGCTCGGAATGTGAAAAATGCGCTCCTTCGGCATGTGTGTCATGGTTTCCACTTGCGTTTTCAACCAAAGTAGGGGACAGCTCCACGTGTCCAAGCCCCGAAAGCGCAAGGTGTGCAACAAGTTCTTCTTCGTTACACCCAGTTGCATTTCCATAAAGTAGTGTACACGAAATTGCTTCTTCGCTTTGCGTTTGGCGATTACGGCAACACTCATGTCTCGCACATCCCGAATGATGAGGTGTTCCATTTTTTGCGCTATCAGAATGCGGGAGATGCTTGCGGCCGCTTTGTAATCGTAGTATTTTTTGTGACCGTTGTGGGCTTCGAAAGGCAGTTTGTGTTCCAGACAAAAAGCTTCTAATTTACCACCTTTCGGACCAATGAGCAGCACATGGTGTCCTCTTTCCGACATCCACAACGCGTTCTTGGCTTGATTTAACTCAAGTCCTCCCCAGCTGTCGCTCCCGATCAAATAAGCAATGCGCATGGCCAAAGATACACAAAACATGCGGGAACGAATACCGACTATTTCCAAGGATTTTCGCACCTTTGCACCATGATACAAAGACCGTATTTTGCAGTCGGTGCGGCTGTTTTTGTGGCGCTGGCACTCGTCTTGTTGTGTTGGTTTCTCACCATTCCCATCTACGATGGTACCTACCTGTACGAACAAAAATTGGTTTCCTTTCAGGTAGAACAAAAGGTAGCCTTGCCGCATTTATTCGGAATCCGCATGGAAACGGCCACCGTTCAGGGCCTGGTTCCTGTTGAGGTGCAGGTGAAACCGATCGGGTATGTGTTGCTGTTTCTGATCCATGTGGGCTTGCCGCTATTGGTATTCTTGCGCTATTATTTTGCGCGTTTGAAAAACCGCTCATGAAAGCGGATTGGCGTGCATGGTTGCTACTCGTACTCCTGGCGTGTATATGGGGGAGTTCGTTTGTGTTAATGAAACGGGGCATGTTTGCTGGGGATGGAACGCCACTTTTTTCGGATGTTCAGGTCGGTGCCTTGCGCATGGCGATTGCCGGATTGGTGATGTTGCCCTTCGGATTGCGTGCGTGGAAACAGGTTCGCTCCTTCAAAGATTGGTTCAGTCTCGCAATCGTCGGGTTTTGCGGCAATTTCTTTCCGGCCTTCCTGTTCACGTTTGCAGAAACGCGCTTATCGTCTGGAATGGCGGGAATGCTGAATAGTTTCACTCCTTTTTTTACGGTGCTCTTGGGTTGGTTGCTTTTCAAACAAGGAATCGTTTGGAAACAGGTGCTGGGTCTGCTAACGGCTTTTGCTGGAATCTTGTTGCTGATTGGCAGCGAATCACTCCTGCAAGCAGATTTTTCCTGGATGCACGCAGGCGCCATTGTACTCGCTACGGTCTTTTACGCCACCAGTTTGAATACGATCAAACACCGCTTGGGAGCTTTCCGTTCTTTGGATATTACGGCATTGGCGTTTTCAATAACGGCGATCCCGGCTTGGCTTGTGGTGCTACTGAGTGGTACGTCCCACGTCATCCAATCGCATCCCGGTGCCTGGCAAGGATTGGGTTTCATTAGCATCTTGAGTATCGTCGGAACTTGCTTGGCTGTATTCCTGTTTAACCGCTTGATCGCATTGAAATCTGCGGTTTTTGCGAGTTCCGTGACCTATGTGATACCCATCGTGGCAGTGATTATGGGAATGACCTTTTTGGATGAAACCTTTCACGGGGTGCAATTATTTGGGATGGTGGTGATCATTTCAGGCGTGTACATCGCAAACAACGCCAAACGAAACTCATAAATACTTTTGCGCTTCGCGCAGGGCCAAACCGCTCAAATGCTGGCGCTCCAAAATAGCTCGCACGTCGTCGGGTTTGTGCTTGGAGAGTTCGCGTAACGACCATCCAATAGCTTTTTGGATGAAAAATTCGCGGTTCGATTTAAAAGATTCGATCAGGGATTCCAGCAAAACAACATCGGTAGCGTGGCGGTATTTCAATTGAAAGATCAAGCAACTGCGCTGCAACCAAAATGAGTCGGCATCTCGCCATTCACTGATCCAGGATGCTTGTAATTCCGGGAAAAGTTGTGCCCATTTTCCGAGCGCGTTACTGGCAATGGCATCTACCGAATCCCACCAGGAATGTTGCGTGATAATCCATTTGAATTGGGTGATATCGCGGGCATCGAAGTATTTTTTTGGCCATTTGTTCAACCAGTCGATCGCGACATAGTGAAATTCGCGTTCTTCTTTTTCGAAGAGCCGATGGATCATTTCCCAACGCAGTTCGCGGTCTTCGATTTCCTGCATCCGTTTCAAAAATGGAGCTTGGATCTGGCGACGGATGTTGGTTTCCATGCCAAAAAAAGGGAAGCGATCTTTCATGTACGCCTCCACTTTTTTCGCGCGATGGGGGTGACGGCCGGCCCGAAGCTTCGCTTCCAATTCGGAAAGGAGTTGTTCAAGCGCGGTGTCCATGTGCTTATTTATCTTGTAACAATTCGCGGTGTACCTGATATACCGGACGCATGCCTTCCAATGAATTGATCGAACTGTCCAGGTCCTTCAAAATGCCATCTTTCAAGGAATAAACCAATCCATGGATTTGTGGGAATTCGCCGTTTTTCCATTCTTCTTGAATGAAGGAGATCTTCGCTAAGTTACGCACTTGCTCAATCACGTTCAATTCTACCAATAGATCACCACGCTTGTTGATGTCTTCGATCAGGTCGAGGGTATCTTGGTACTTGCTGTACACATTTTTAATGCTCACCAACCAGTTGTCCAAAAACCCAAAACTTTGCTGACTCATCGCGGCCATAACGCCACCGCAACCGTAGTGACCAACCACCAAAATGTGCTTCACTTTCAAGTATTTCACGGCGTAGTAAACCACACTCAACAGGTTCATATCCGTATTGATCACTTGATTAGCGATGTTGCGTTGTACGAAAATACTCCCCGGAGGCAAGTTAACGATCTCGTTCGCCGGAACACGACTATCGGAACAGCCGATCCACAGGAATTCCGGGCTTTGTCCGCTTGCCAGTTGTTTGAAAAACTCCGGATCTTTTTCAATGATTGATTCGATCCATTCTTTATTGCCTTTAAAAATACGTTCCATATGAAATTTAAATTACTGATTATTTTTTGATCTCCAGTTGAATATTGTTGAGACCTGCTGAATTTTTGAAATTTTGAATGATCTCAAGAATGTCTTTCGACAAGAATTGGGTGCGCTGCATATTGATGATCACGTTGCTGTTTGGTGTGATTTTTTGCAGTGCTTTTTGGATTGGGGCCTTGCTTAGGAAGCTCACTTGCTCTAAGAATTCGATCTCTGTAGCATTGCCACGTTTGCGAATGCGGTATGCTTTTTTGAAGAATGATTGGCGCTTTGATTGATTGCTTTCGATGTAAATGATGATCATGGAAATGATCATACCCACGATGATTCCTTTGAGTAGATCACTGAACAAAATGGCAATGATCGTCACGGTGAAAATGATAAACTCTTTCTTACCGTGCTTGTACATCTCTTTGAACAATTTTGGTTTAGCCAGTTTGTAACCCACCATGATCAGAATGGCAGCTAATGACGCGTACGGAACGAATCCGAAAACTCCCGGAATCGTCAACGTTGCAGCGGCAATGAACACCCCGTGAATGATCGTGGATAATTTCGATATCCCACCGGAGTTAACGTTCGCGGATGTGCGTACCACTACTTGTGTTACAGGCAGTCCACCAATCATTCCGGAAGCGATATTTCCAATCCCCTGAGCGAATAATTCACGGTTTCCATTCGTGGTGCGTTTTTTAGGATCTAATTTGTCGGCCGCATCCACGCTCAGTAAGGTTTCCAAACTGGCCACAACTGCAAGGGTTACTGCGACGATGTAGATCTTTGGATTCCCAAACTGACTGAAATCCGGATACGTGAATAATTCTTGGAACTGCTTGCCGTCGATTCCCAGGTTCACACGATGTTCCAACGAGAGTGCCAAACTGCTGTCCTGCATCGCGATCGTCGCCAGAATACCGGTGATCACTACCACGAGCGGACCCGGAATAAAACGCAAGAATGTAGATTGAATGAACTTCTTTTCCCAAAGCAATAAGATCACCATCGAGAGTGCGAAAACGATCACCGCACCAACGGATAAAAAGTTGAGACTATGAATGAGCTCGGAAAATGTATTTTGTCCGTCCGCCTGTAGAAAGCTTTCATCCCCTTGATAGTCCTTGTCATAACCAACAGCATGAGGAATTTGCTTGAAAATGATCAAAAGACCGATCGCGGCTAGCATGCCCTTGATAACGGCGTTTGGAAAAAATGCAGAGATGAAACCCAAGCGGATCACGCCCAAGATCAATTGCATGACACCGGCCAAAACAACGGCGGTTAAGAACAATTCAAAACTGCCTAGATCGTGGATCGCAACGGCTACGATCGCGGTAAGTCCGGCTGCCGGACCGGATACCCCAATGGCAGATCCGGAGAAAAGTCCGACAACGATACCGCCCATGATCCCGGCGATAAGTCCTGAAAATACGGGTGCCTCAGAGGCAAGTGCGATTCCCAGACAGAGGGGAACGGCAACTAAAAATACGACCAAGCCGGCAGGCAAATCCTGCTTCCAGCTTGAAAAAAGCGATTTCATGAAAATTTGTGTTAGAAGTTTGAGAATAAATTACTTAGAGGAATCTAACACAATTCGGGAGGGTTTTCGATTACCTGCGCGTGGCAACAGGAGTAAAAAAGGGTTTTGTTGTTTGATAAGCGGGCTCTTTTGGCGCTTTGAGAAGCAGCAAGTTCCAAAGAGATCAAGGAGTGCGACAGGTGCATTTCCTCTTCTAAAAAGGAGAACCCGCGCTTTGATTGGTTGTTCTTTTGTTCTTCGTGATTGTCCTCCTCCGCCAATTCTATTTGATACATGTCCTTCTCCAAATAATGTACCAGCACCGAACCAGCTAAATTACTGATCAATGCGAGCAAACCTGCGATGGCAAACAATTTTATGTAGCGGAACATAGCGTAAAGTTACGATTTTCACTTGTTCTGTAGATTTCGTTGTGATTTTTTTTGAAAGTATTCCCCAACGAAACTTGCCGTTTACCGCGAGAAATGTGTTAATTTAGTTCTAAAATTCATGTATATGTTTGGTCCCGAATTCTTACAACAACTTGCTCAATTGAAAAATGCTACCGAGTCTGGCATGTCGAAACTTCCAGAGATTTTGGTTGAAGGAAATGCCGGGAATGGGTTGGTTCGTATCAAGATGGATGGAACGTATGCATTGAAATCCCTGGAACTTGCCGCGGATATCAAAATGATGGAATTGGAAGATCTGGAGGATTTTCTCGCTGTTGCTTTGAAACAGGCAATTGATCAGGTTACCACAATTCGCGAAAAAGAACTGTATAACTCGCTCACTGATCTCGTTGCAAATGGAAAAGGCTAAACTGCGCGAAAAATACCGACAACTGCGCTTGCAGATCCCACCGGGTGAGCTCGAAAGGCTTTCTGAAGTGATCATTGAACAAGCCTTGAAACACTTTCAGTTAGAAGACAAAATCATTTCGATCTACCTGCCAATTGAACGACAACGGGAGATCAACACTTATTTGTTGCTCGAACGCGCCCGAAATATCGGAGCAACGGTGGCCGTACCTAAAACCAACTTCGAAACCTTTGAAATGCGTCACTACGTATTGGATCAAACAGATCAATTGGAAGTGAATGAAAAGGGAATTCCGGAACCGAAAAAAGGAAAGGTGATCGCCGCCGACCGGCTGGATATCGTTTTCGTTCCTCTCTTGGCGGTTGATAGATCCGGAAACCGGGTCGGCTATGGAAAGGGGTTCTATGATCGTTTTTTGCGAAAATGTGCGCCCGGTTGCCAATTCGTGGGACTGCATTACTTTGATCTGGAAGAACGGATCGATGATGTTTTGCCCACCGATATTCGTTTGAACGCAGTGGTCATGCCGGATAAAGTTGTTCGTTTTGAGTAAGCCTGCACATCAGGGAAAATTCCACTTACTGGCTATTTTCGGCATTCCGGTAACGCTGGTCCTGATCTTTGTAGTCAAGATCTGGTGGATCATTGCCCTGTATCTGGCTCTCCTCGCCGGCGTAACCTACGTCCTGTTTCGCAAAAAGTAATCTCCTATTCGAACTTCTTTGCATTTTCTGCGTAAACGCCGTATCTTGAGGTATGCGTTTGATCGTGTGTGGCATCTGGTTTTTATTTTTGGGAGCAACGGAGTTGGGTTCGGTTTCTCAAGAATCACGCGCTGTGTTTGGTGTGCGGATCTCGATGGGAGCAAATTCCCAATTGGTGAGCTTTGTAGCTATGCGATTCACTCCGGAAGGCATCCTGCGAGAAAAACGAAACTATTCACGCGATGAGTTCATTCGGGTCTTAAGCGGCGACTGGCCTTCTCCCTTCAATCCTACTAAACGGAATCTGCTGGAAGAAAACGGAATTTTTGGCGGTGTCTATTACAACGATACCATTAAGAAATCATTTCCCTATTGTCCCGTTCTCGATAGTTTGTGGAAATTGCGCTATTCCGATTGGCCTTTTCGCAATGGATACGATAAAGGTTGGAGTAAAGGTCTGTATCGCCCAAGCAGCGCCCAGGAACAGTACCTCGCAAACCGCTATCACTTCAAACAAATGGATACGGAATACATCCTGGATACCAATTTTTGGAAATTGTTAAAAGATGTCTCTGATTCCAATTGGCGTTTTGAATATCGATCCATGCCGTGATCCCTTTCTAGCTCGCTGATTCCTAGCGAAATTCTTAGACCATCTGTCGCTTAAAAAGCAGCTTTTGTCGTTTGTTTTTATGCCCTCCTTTAACAATTCCATAAAACTGTCGAAAATTGCACCTACCAATGAAATAAAAAACTAACTTTCGCACCGAATTATTCAAAAGAGAACTCAATTAAAATGGATACAAAACAAGCAAAGCCTGCGGGGATGATAGAAAGCGTCCGCAAGCAGTTTGAGAAAGCGGCTGACGTGATGAACCTGAATCCGAATATCCGCAAGATCTTGGCACAGACAAACAACGAGATCGTGGTACATTTTCCGGTGAAGATGGATAACGGGGATGTGGAAATGTTTACCGGTTACCGCGTTCAACACAATAACGCTCTTGGACCTTACAAAGGTGGCTTGCGTTATCACCCAAATATCGAGTTGGATGATGCAAAAGCATTAGCGATCTGGATGACTTGGAAAACTTCTCTGGCAGGATTGCCTTACGGAGGTGGTAAAGGAGGAATTCAATTGGATCCTTCCAAGTATTCTACAGCGGAATTGGAGCGTATCACCCGTCGTTTTACCTTTGCCCTAGGCGATAATATCGGTCCTGAGTATGATATCCCTGCACCGGATGTAAATACCAACGCGCAGATCATGGCGTGGATCGCTGATACCTATATGTCTCAAAAACCGCCGGTAGAACGTTCGAAGTATTCACATGTTGTTACCGGAAAACCCGTAAACTCAGGAGGTTTGCGTGGACGTGACCGTGCAACTGGTTTTGGAGTAGTTGTAACCCTGAAGGCGTGGGCAAACTGGAAAAAAACGACTTTGGAAGGAAAGCGCTACATCGTACAAGGATTTGGAAACGTAGGACAATGGGCCGCTGTGTTCATGAAAGAGAATGGAGCTGTTATGACGGCTGTTCAGGATGCTTCCGGTACTTTGTACAATCCGAATGGAATCGATCCGGACGCCTTGTTGGCTTACCAAAAAGAGAATAAAGGAATGATCGCTGGTTTCCCGGGTGCGGAATCTATCGACCCGTCTACGTTCTTTGCAGTGGATTGCGATATCTGTATTCCGGCTGCGTTGGGTAACCAAATTACGGAAGCGAACGCTGCAAATATCAAAGCAAGTGTGATCGCCGAAGGAGCAAATGGACCTACAACTCCACAAGGAGAAGAGATCTTGCGTGAAAAAGGTGTAGACATCATTCCGGATATCTTGTGTAACTCAGGTGGGGTGATCGGTAGCTACTTTGAATGGTTGCAGAACCGCAATGGCGAGATCTGGGAATTCGAAGATGTGATCAACCGATTGGAGAAGAAGGTACTGAATTCTTTCGGGCGTGTTGTGGCAACAGCAGATGAATACAAAACGGATTTCCGCACTGCAGCATACATCGAGGCGATCAAGCGCATTGAATTGACTTACAACGACCGCGGAGTATTCCCGTGATCTCGTAAAATAATACATGGAAAAAGCTGTTCGAAAGAGCAGCTTTTTTTTGTGCCCATTCCCCAGACAAAAAGAAAGGCTGAACCTCGCGGAACAGCCTCTCGAAATAAGATGTATTGGGTTGCAATTAAGCGCCCTGACGCAATTCTTTCAAGGTGTTGAAGAATACCAAACCGTAACCGGTTGCCAACATCGCGTGGAATGGTACCATTCCCAAATCGCCGTAAATAGCGCGATTCACCGCTGTAAAGCCAAATACAACCATCAAGATCCCTTCACCGATCGTGATCAGGGAAATGCTCTTCTTGTCGTATTTGTTCCCTTTAAATTCGTTCTTTTTCGCTACGTTGAACTTTGGCGTGCGCACAAACGAACTCTTGATCCCCAAATAGCCCTCCAGTACCGCTACGGTGTTGCTCAAACTCAATCCCAGGGAAACCACCAGGAATTGGAAGAATCGTCCCACAAAACGGAAGAAAGAGGTAAACAAGTTGTCTGTTTTATCGCGGTAAGCCAACCAATAATAGTACATCAGGAAGATCGTACTTGAAATGAAGATCGAACCGAATTGAATGATCAGGTTCAGATCCGAGAACGAATCTTTGATGTGCAAAACAGCAAGACTCATCAAGGACATGATCAAAATGAACAAGAAAACCGATGAATTGAACAAGTGAGCCATCCCGTGAACGCGGTCACTGAATTTCACGCCTTTGAAAGTCAAAATGGTCTTCCACATCTTCACAAAACATTCTGCACCTCCTTTCATCCAACGGTGCTGTTGTGCCTTCAAGGCCGACATCGTGATCGGTAACTCAGCTGGTGCAACCACATCTTCCAAATAACGGAATTTCCAGCCACGCAGCTGTGCACGGTAGCTCAGATCCAAATCTTCGGTCAAGGTATCGTGTTCCCAACCTCCGGCACTTTCAATACAGGTTTTGCGCCAAGCACCTCCGGTTCCATTGAAATTGATAAAGTGACCGGCAGCGTTTCTACCACCTTGTTCGGCAGCGAAGTGACCGTTCAAACCAAAGGCTTGTAATTCTGTGAGCAACGAATAATCTTTGTTCAAGTGTCCCCAACGCGTTTGTACCACACCCACATCATCCGCATCGAAGTAAGGCATCACGCGTTGCAACCAGTCTTTCTCCGGAACGAAATCCGCATCAAAAATGGCAATGAACTCTCCCTTCACGCGATCCATAGCGGCATCCAAGGCACCTGCTTTATATCCCGTTCGGTCTACACGGTGAATGTGCTCGATCTGAATGCCACGCGCAGCTACTTCGGCTACTTTAGCGGCAATGATATCTTTCGTTTCGTCGGTGGAATCATCCAATACCTGAATATCAAACTTATCCCGCGGATAATCGAATTGTGCACAGGCCTCAATGATGCGTTCTGCCACATATTCCTCGTTGAACATCGGCAATTGAACCGTGACCGTTTTAGCTGTGGCCGGATCGAATGTCTTTTTCACCTCGCTTGCTTTTTTCTTGCGATTCTTAGCATAAGCAATCGAAAGGGACAGCTGCAAGATGGAGTAAATGAAGACCAGAACCAAACACAATCCGTAGATCGTAAGGATGATCTTTGCTGTTAAATGCGACCAGTAGTGTTCCTTCCCATTCCAATCTCCCCAGTTGAACATCCAGGTCACTTTCAACGAAACCGGGAAAGGACGTTCTTTGTCAAAGTTGTAATCCGTTGTGTGCTGATCATCAATGTGCACTGACCATTGCTCCGAACGATAGTCTTTATCGGCAACACGTAGGAAATAATCTCCCGCCGGAACTTGAATGAAATGAAATGCTCCGTTGTCGTCAGTTTCTGAGCGGTATACCTTTTTGGTGGTTTTGGAAACAAGTTCCATGTCTACTTCCTCTGCTGCCGACGAAGTGCGTTGATCTTTGATGTAACCCCACACATCTCGTTTCACTTCGGCTTGTGCCCAAAGTGTCCCGCAAATGAAAACGAAAGCCAATAAATGCTTCATGCGCGCTAAATACGTTTACTAATGGTCAATTGAATGTGTCTGCGTTCAGACAAATAAAAGCGCAAAGATAAATTTATTCCAGCATTTGAGTCGAATTTTCGACAAAACGAATCGGAATTCAGCTAAAACAAAACAACCGAGCCATAGACGACCCGGTTGTGTAGCTTATATAGATTGAAAATCAGCTTATTGAATGACTTTCAGTTCTTTTCCAACTTTAATAAATGCAGCGATCGCTTTGTCCAGATCTGCTTGCGTGTGCGCCGCTGAAATTTGGGTGCGGATACGCGCCTGACCTTTTGCTACTACCGGATAAAAGAATCCAATAGCGTAAACGCCTTCTTCCAATAGCTTATCTGCGAACTGTTGAGACAAGGCTGCATCGTACAACATGATCGGAACGATTGGGGAATCTCCCGGCTTGATGTCGAATCCGGCTGCAATAATGCGCTCTTTGAAGTATTTCGTGTTTTCTTCTAATTGGTCGCGCAGTGCTGTCGTGGACGAAAGTATGTCAAACACCTTGTTCGCTGCGCCCACAATAGCTGGTGCCAAAGAGTTCGAAAACAAATACGGACGAGAGCGCTGACGCAAGATTTCGATGATCTCTTTCTTCCCGGTCGTGTATCCTCCCATCGCACCGCCCAAGGCTTTTCCTAAGGTTCCGGTAATGATGTCCACGCGATCCATGCAGTTGTGGTATTCCGGAACACCGCGACCCGTTTTACCGATGAAACCGGCAGAGTGACATTCGTCGGTCATCACCAACGCATCGTATTTATCCGCCAAGTCACAGATCTCGTTCATCTTCGCAATATCGCCATCCATGGAGAATACGCCGTCAGTAACGATAATGCGGAAGCGTTGTGCTTGTGCTTTTTTCAATTGTTCTTCCAGATCCGCCATGTCGCTGTGCTTGTAACGGTAGCGTTGTGCCTTACACAAACGAACTCCGTCAATGATCGAAGCGTGGTTCAATTCGTCTGAAATGATCGCATCTTCTTCCGTGAATAAAGGTTCGAAAACTCCGCCATTCGCATCAAAAGCTGCCGCGTACAAGATCGTATCTTCTGTTCCGTAAAACGTCGCGATCTTTTGCTCCAATTCTTTGTGAATATCTTGAGTACCACAAATGAAACGTACAGATGACATCCCGAAACCATGCGTATCCAAGGTGTCCTTCGCAGCTTGAACAACTTCCGGATGAGATGATAAACCCAAGTAATTGTTGGCACACATGATCACCACCTCTTCACCAGTGCTCACCTTTACGCGTGCACCTTGTGGTGTAGTAATGATCCGCTCGCGCTTGAAAATTCCCCCATCGCGAATCGCTTGCAATTCCGCCGACAAATGATCCTTAAGTTTTCCGTACATGTTTTTCCAATTTTAGTTGAGCAAAGATAAGGTTAATTGAGAATTGAAAATTTATAATTGAAAAGTGATAATTCATAATTCTGCATTCATAATTCTGCATTCATAATTCTGCATTCATAATTC
>CAYRVL010000016.1:17647-35150 GCA_964427665.1 uncultured Fluviicola sp.
CATTCATAATTCAATAACTACTCCACCCACACCTTCGCCCCCTCCGAGCAATTCGTGCAAATGTCAATCGCATTCCGATTCGTGAAAACAGCTTCCCGAAAGTGTTGATACGCTTCACCGTGCCAGATATCTTGAAAAGAATGTTCACGAAGCGACCCCAATTGATGAACCGCATCTTTGTCAAAACAACACGGAACCACGCGCCCATCAAATGTCAACACACTCGACGACCACATGCGCCAGCAATGATCTCCACCAATGTACTTAAAGCGATACGTACCATCTTTCTGCTTGGTATAACGGGAATACGCTTCGTTTTCCGGGATCAACGAATTTCCATGTTCGTAGTCGTAGACTTGTGCTGTCTTGAAGCGGACTTCGTCAACGCCTAGTTCATCGGCCAACTGCTGAACGGCCTCGATCTGATGTTCATTGGCGCGCACGACCAAAAACTGAAAAATGAGGAAAGGAGTGGCAGATTTTGCTGCTCGTTTCGCTGCGACCAAGTGTTTGGTGCCTTCCAGTACTTTCGAAAGCTCCCCATGCACCCGATACGCTTCATACGTTTGCTGATCCAAACCATCTATGGAAATGATCAAACGATCCAATCCGGACGCAACGATCTCTTTCGCTTTTTCAGCGTTGATGAAATGTGCATTCGTACTGGTGGCAGTGTAAATGCGTTGGCGTTTCGCTGCCCGGATCAATTCCAAAAATTGCGGATGCAAAAACGGCTCTCCCTGAAAGTAATAGTTCACGTAAAACACCGTTTTCGCTACCTGTTCCAACCAACGTTCATGTTCCGCTAAATCCAGTTTCCCGGTCGGACGGGTGAAAGCTTTCAGTCCGCTGGGACAAGCTGGACATCCCAAATTGCAGGCGGTTGTCGGTTCGATGCTCAAAGCAAAGGGTAGGGCGCGTTGCTTGACCTGATTAGACCGTTTCGCACGTTGGAAAGTTCGACGAAGTACCCACAAATTCCAAATCCTGCTCCACGTAAGGTGACGCATGATCTGCCAGGAATCGCGGAATTGCTTGTAGGTCATGTGTACGAAATTACTGAAGATGTGCTAACTTGTCAATTTTTTTCGTGCCTGTAACTTTTTTTATTGTCGCACGTCCTACGATTACTTGATTGTTTTTATGCGCTCGATTATTACCGTTTTTGCCCTGTTTGCAGTACTTATTTCCTTCGGTCAAACGATCCAGATCAAAGATGTGGAGTCCGATGAACCGATTCCTTTTGTAAAGATCTTTCCGGATCAGGGAAAGGATTTCTTTGCAGATATCGATGGGTATTTTACGCCTCCCGTAGGTTGTACGTCCGTGCGTTTACACATGAGCATGTACCGCGACACAACGATCCAGCTGACTGGTCAAACAACGATCTACATGCGCGGCTTGGAAAGTATGATCGAAGAAGTGGTTGTCATTCCCGGAAAAAATCCTGCCGAACGCATCATGGAATTGGCCATCGAGAATCGAAAAGTGAATCATCCCAAAAGTGAACTGTCTTTTAAATTCACCAGTTACAGCAAATTTATTTTTACGATGAACCCGGATGCGATCGCAGCAATTCCGGACACTACCGCTGATACGAATTTATTGGACATGAAACGCTTCTTTGAAAAACAGCACATCATGATGCTTGAAAATACGACGGATAAGTATTTCGAGCCGCCTTTTCGTGAAAAAGAAGTGATCACGGCATACAAAGTTTCTGGATTTACCGATCCGATGTTTGCCACCTTTGCCAGTGAATTACAAACCTTCAATTTTTACGAGAATAATTTCGACCTCCTGGGAAATTCGTACATCAATCCGCTGGCATTCGGAGGAATTAGACGCTATTGGTTCTTTTTGGAAGAAACGACCGTGAATGCGCCGGGCGATACGACGTTCACAATCCGTTTTCATCCAAGACGCGACAAGAATTTTTCGGGAATGAAGGGAACCTTGTATGTCAATTCGAAAGGATATGCCCTCGAAAAAGTCATTGCGGAACCTGCCGTAGACTCTGCAGGAACGGTACAAGCCAAGATCGTTCAGGAATATGCTTTCATCGATAATAAAAAATGGTTTCCGTATAAATTGTCTACCGAAGCAAAATTCCCGGGTATCAACTTCGGAGGCGCTAAGGATTCCTATTTGATCGGTAAGGGATCCACGTACATTGAAGACATTCAACTCGGCATTGACCTGAAGGGCGAACGCTTCAACGCGGCTACCGTGCAAACTGCCAAGGATGCGGAAAAACAAGACAGTACCCACTGGGATGCGCGACGCAAGTACCGACTGGACAACAAGGAACTGGAAACCTACCAAACGATCGATAGCTTGTCTAAAGCCAACAACCTAGAGCCGAAATTGAAAGCCTTGATGTACCTGTCTGAAGGAAAAGTGCCCCTGGGACCGGTGCAGATCGACCTCTTGCGGCTTGTAGATTACAAACAATACGAAGGGTATCGTCTCGGACTTGGTTTAGAAACGAGTAAAAAGCTAATGAAACGCGCAACGATCGGAGGCTATTTCGGATACGGAACGCGCGACAAAGAGTGGAAGTATGGAGCTTATGGTTCTGTGTTGTTGCTTCGCTCTCATTTCTTGACACTTTCAGGGCGCTACCAGCAAGACATCATCGAACGCGGTGGAACAGCCTACATTAGTGCCGGTAAAACGCTCAGCTTGGACCAGTTTATGGATCATTTCTACATCGCAAATATGGACCGCCAGCGCTTGGGTGAGGTGAGTCTAACCGGTTTTGTAACGCCGCGTATTCAATTGACGGCTTTTGGTAATTACCAGCGCATGCAATTCACCGATAGTGCAACGTGGTCGGGATCCACACGGCAGATTTTCGTGAATCAGCAGGTTGAAAATGCGGAAGTAGGTGGTGAACTAGCGTGGACCATTCGCGAAAAAGTAAAATATCTCGGGGATCGTCGGGTTTCTTTAGGCTCGAAATGGCCCAAGATCGCTGTGAAATATGCCCAAAGCATTCCCGGACTCTGGAATAATTACTTGGAATATCAGCGCCTGCATGTCCAGATCGACCAAACGGTGCCCATTCGCGGTGTTGGAAAATTGACCTACCGTGCCGTGGCAGCGCAAACTTGGGGTGAGGCACCTTTGTATCTGACCCATGTGGGGCAGGGGACCGGTGGAAATTGGAAGTTGAGTGTGCCTAATACCTTTGAAACCATGTTGCCTTCTACATTCTACAACGATGGGATGGCTGCTATCTTCACCCGATTTACATTCAAGGCACCGAAATGGAAAGTAAAATGGACCGCACCGCGAGTAGCGTTGCACCATGCCTTAGGAACCGGCTATTTGCGCAATGCTTCTGAGCATGCCGGGAATGTGCGTTCCATGAACAAAGGGTATTACGAAGCGGGCGTGATCATGAATAACCTCTTGAAGTTAAATACGCTTGGTATGGGAATCGGTGCGTTTTACAACTATGGTCCGTATTCCTTGCCACAAGCAGATAAGAACGTGACCCTCAAGATTGCCTTGAATATCGTTTTGGATTAAAGATGTATGTGTTCGGCTTCAATGGGCATTTGCATCAAGGCACTGGCTTTTTCCGAAAATGCGGCGGCGTTTTCCGTAGTCCAATAGCGAACATTGCCTCCTTTTGCGCAGCGGTCATCGATCTCCGGATGACGGATCAGGTAATCAGCTAAGCTGGCTGCTACGATACTGCCTTGGGCAATGACGCGAATGTGATCCGGCAGCGCAGCTTCGATTTGTTGTTGTAAGATCGGATAGTGCGTGCAACCTAAGAGAATGGTGTCGATCTTCGGATCTTTTTCGAGTAATTGAAGCAGATCTTGCTGAATGAAAAACTGTCCACCCGGCGACTGATGGAGGTTGTTTTCGATCAATGGAACCCACATCGGACAAGCGTGTTGCGTAACGCGCAATTCCGGAGAATATTTCTGTAATTCGATGAGGTAACTTTCAGATTTTACCGTGCCTTCTGTGGCTAAAATACCCACATGTTGATTTTTGGAATAACGGTGCAGTGCTTCGGTACTTGGACGAATAACCCCCAATACGCGTTTGTCAGGAGCATGTTCCGGCAGTTGTTTCCGTTGAATGGTGCGTAGTGCTTTGGCTGAAGCCGTGTTACAAGCCAGGATCACCAGTGAACATCCCGCATCAAATAAGGCTTGAACGGCCTCCCAGGTGTACTCGTAGATCACATCAAAACTGCGGGAACCATAGGGCGCTCGGGCATTATCACCGAAATAAAGGTAATCGTATTGCGGCAAATGCGAACGGATCTCTGATAAGATCGTCAATCCACCGTATCCAGAGTCAAAAACACCGATTGGTCCCATTGGTTTCATAAACCAAAGGTAGGGATTTTTGCCGATAGACGCGTTTAGCCGAACTGAACTGAGGTCATATTCAAGGATCCGCCCACCAATTCGTTGTTAAATAAAGCGATCGAATCCGTCTCATGGGTGAGTCCCAGGGTGTAGATCAAAGGGAAGTAATGATCCGGTGTTGGAACTGCTAATTGCACGGCCGAACCCAATTGGTGATAGTTTATCAAGGACTGGTGATCGCGTTTTTGGATCAGGTCATTGAACAAGTTGTGAGCTTCGATTGCCCAATCATATCCGTAGTTCGACACGTTCAATTTATCCCAGGCCACTTTGCCGAGGTTGTGTACCATATTTCCACTTCCGATCAGCAACACACCGCGTTTGCGTAAGGATTTCAACTCTTGGGCCAAGGCGTAATGATAGTCAGCTCCTTTCGTTATATCGATACTCAATTGCAAGACAGGAATATTCGCCTCCGGGTACATGTGGCGTACGATCGTCCAAGTGCCGTGATCCAATCCCCATTCATGATCCAGTTGAACACGAGTAGATGTCACCGTAGCCGCAGTTTCTTTCGCCCATTCCGGACTTCCAGGTGCGGGATATTGCACAGCGAACAGTTCATCCGGAAAACCACCAAAGTCGTGGATCGTTTGTGGGGCTTCCATAGCAGTGATAGCCGTTCCGCGGGTTAACCAATGAGCAGAGATCACCAAAACCACCTTCGGAGTGGGTAAATGCTCCACTTGTTTTTTCCATTGGCGGGAATAATGGTTGTCCTCAATGCCATTCATTGGTGAGCCGTGTCCTACAAAAAGGACCGGAAATTCGTAGTCCTCCTCAGCCAAGGAATTCTTGAGTGAAAATGCGGAAGTTAATCCGCCGATTGCAGCTAATCCAAGCATACTTTTTACAAATGTGGAGCGTTCCATGAACGGTTGTTTTTACAAATATACGATTTAAATAAATACCATGGTAGATAAAGATGAATAATTGAAAAATGAGAATTGAAAAGAAAGAATTCAGAATTGAAAAGGAAGTTATAACGTTCTATAGTCTCAGGTCTCTAGTCTAATGTCTATCAGTCTTGTCTATCAGTCTTTTGTCTTAACATCCTAAAGTCCTAACTTCCTAAAGTCCAAAAATCTAATCATCCCAAACCTTCAGCCAAAAAAAAAGAGCCCCGAAGAGCTCTCAATGATTATCTAATTCAAAAAAACTTACTGTTTCTCCATTTTCAGTACTTCAGTGATCACTTCGTTCGTGACGTCCATGCCACTCGCGAAAAGCGTAGCACTTTCATCGATCACATAGTTCAATCCTTTTTTCTTTGCAACGATGTCAACCGCCTTTTTCACTTTATCCAAGATCTTTTCGTTCATTTCAGCCGACATACCTTGCAATTGTTGATTGATCTGTTGCTCGCGTTCTTCCAAACGTTGTTGCATTCCCTGGATCTTTTGTTCCGTTGCACGCAATACAACAGGTGACCATTTAGATGCGTTTGCCTGGTAATTGGCTACTTCTACTTGAATGGTGCTATCTAGATCACGTAATTCTTTCATACCCATGGACTCTACCATTTTGATATCAGCGATCGCAGCGCGGCGAGAAGGCATTGTATCCAATACTTTTTGAGCGCTCATGTGCGCGATTTTTGATTGTGCTTGTGCTCCAGCTACAGCGCTGATGGCAATTACTAAGGCGAAAAATAATTTTCTCATGGTTTTGTGTTCTGTTTTTAAGTCGTTTTTATTTGGAATTAGCCCCCAGTTCTTTCAGTACTTCATCACTTAGATCAAATTTACTGTCGGCGTAAACCAAGTTACTTTGGTTGGCTTTATCGAATACAAAACTATAATTTCTTTTCGAAGCTACAGCCTGCATCGCGTCGTAAACTTTTTCCTGGATCGGTTTGATCAATTCCTGACGCTTCTGAAAATAGTCACCATTCACTCCGAAACGCGTTTTCTGCATTTCCATGGCTTCCGTTTCCAACTGGGTTATCTCTTCCTGGCGTTTATTCTTTTCTTCGGTAGGCAAGAGGTCCTCCTCGCGGATGAAATTCTCTTTCTTCTGTTTAATTACTTCATAGCGTTCCTCAATTTCTTTGGTCCAACGATCGGCTAATTTATCCAGACGCTCCTTAGCATCTTTATAATCCGGCAACTTGTTCAGAATATATTCTGAATCGATATAACCGTATTTCTGAGCCGTGCTGGCAAATGCTATGCCAAACACCATCAAGAATCCCAATATTGCTGTTTTCATATGCGAAAAATGTAGGAACGACGAATATAATACTTTTATTGTTGGTACGCGATGTTGGGACGCGATGCTTCGCGTCCCAACGCGCGCCAAATATTACCCTTTATTTATTTCTTTCAATTACAACTCACCCAAGTTCATACCAATAGTGAAACTAAACTTACCGTAATAGCCCTTCTCCATGATACTTTGATCGGATGACCCGCCATATTGTGCCGAATGCGGATCCAACATATCGAAGCCCCAACCGTAATCAAGACCCAACATACCGAACATTGGCAAGAAGATACGGATACCCACACCTGCAGATCGTTTCACGTTCAACGGATTGAACTTGCGGATCGTAGGGAAGGTATTACCCGCTTCTGCAAAGGCCAAAACAAAGAAAGTTGCTTGCGGATTCAAAGAGATCGGGTAGCGCAATTCCATCGTGTACTTCGCGATCAACGGATCTCCTCCGGTAGAAGAAAGCGAGTTGTCCTCATATCCACGCAAGGCAATGATCTCGCGACCACCAAATTGGTTCACACCCGACAAGCCGGATCCTCCCAGCGAGAAGCGCTCAAACGGCGTTACACCCTTGCTGCTGTTGTAGAAGCCCATGAAGCCGAATCCGAATCGCGGACTCAAAACCAATTTCTTATCGCGGGTGAGCGCAAAATAGTATTCACCCGTAAATTTCAATTTGTAGTATTCCAAATAGCGGTATTTCTCCTGACTTGTTGCATTCGTGAAGTCTTGCTGACCGCCCAAATAGGAGTAAGGCAAGGATGCTTTTGCACTAAAGGTCAATTTCGAACCCTCTGCCGGATAAATAGGAGAGTTGATACTGTTGCGCTGCAAATTGTAACGGAAACTGAAGTCATTCGCATATCCATCCTGGAAGTTCGGGAAGAAATTCGCGTAGTTCTGTACTGCATAGCGCTGGTAAGCAATTTCGTAATAAGCCGAAAAATAATCATCCGGAATTTTCTTTCTGCGTCCTAAACCAACCCCGGTCGACAAGATCCCAACACCGCGATAATCCGGGTTTTTGCGACTGATCGTTCCCGAAGAGGAGAAAGAGGTATAACTGGCGTAATACGTAAACGAGTTTGGTTTCTTTCCGCCCATCCACGGCTCTGTGAACGAGAAATTGTATCCTTGGTAGAAACGACCGTTCGTTTGCGCGCGAATCGATAAACGCTGTCCATCACCGGATGGTAAGGGCGACCACGTGCCTTTTCGCAACATGTTTTTCACAGAGAAGTTCGAGAAGGTCAGTCCAAGCGTACCAATGACACGTCCGGCTCCGTAACCTCCTGAAAGTTCGATCTGGTCAGCAGATTTTTCCTCCACAACATATTCGATATCCACCGTTCCGTCTTGTGGATTCGGAATCGGATTCACTTGAAATGCTTGCTCGTTGAAATAACCCAATTGTGCCAATTCACGTTGCGTACGGATAATGTCGTTGCGGTTGAACAAATCGCCCGGCTTCGTGCGGATCTCGCGACGGATCACGTGTTCGTTCGTCTTGTAGTTCCCGCGGATGATGATGTTGCGCACACGAGCTTCTTTTCCTTCCACAATGCGCATTTCGTAGTTGATGTGACTGCTGTCTACACCTGTTTCGATGGCTTGGATGTTGAAGAACAAATAGCCGCGGTCCATGTACAACGAGGAAATATCGCGTCCATCCTGACTTTGGTTCAAGCGTTGGTCAAGGAGCGGTTTGTTGTAAATATCTCCGAATTTGATCCCAAGCACGGTGTCCAACATGCCGCTGGTGTATTTGGTATTCCCGATCCAGGTAATGTTCCCAAAGTAGTATTTGTTCCCTTCATCCACGTCGAAGTAGATTCCCAAATGTTTCTCATCGATCTGGTATACGGAATCTTTCACAAAACGCACGTCGCGCAACCCGGTAGAACGCAACTTATCCAATGCCGCTTCTTTATCGCGTTCAAACGCTGCGGTATTGAATTTAGAACGTTTGAAGAAGCGCCAGAATGCTTTTTGCTTGGTATCCTTCATGGCGCCGCGCAATTTGTACGTTTTTACGCTTGTTACGTGGTCAAAACGAATTTCTTTGATCTTCACTTTGCTTCCTTTGTTGATGTCGATCAGGAAGAGTTCGGAGTTGTTGATCAGGGTATCTTGTACGCGGTTGATCGTAACCTTTACGTTGTAGAATCCTTTCTCGCGGAAGAATGCTTTGATCTTGTTCTGCGTGGTGAATACCATATTCTCAGTGATCGTTTTTCCCGAGTTCAAGTTGATCTCTTCGCGGATCTTATCTACCTCGCGGCGGTTCACGCCTTTGAATTTCATACGAGAAAGTTTCGGGCGTGGCTGTAATTTGATCACGAGATACACAACGCCGGCAATTTCTTTTTCGGCCTCAATGGAAACGCTCGAGAATAGACCTTCGTCCCAAAGATTCTTAATCGCTTTACTGATCTTATCGCTCGGTAAATTGATCTCTTCACCCTGACGCAGTCCGGCAATCAATTTGATAGCTTGGTGGTCGAAATTATCGGCACCTTCCACACGGATCGGACCTAAGGTGTATTTCTGCGGTTTGGAATAATCGAAATCCAATCCACCTCCAATGGTAGTTACGGGTTTGATTGTATCAAAAGGAGTCTGGGCATTTACCAGAGTACTGAACGTGAGTACGAGTAGGATCAGTAATTGTCTCATAGGCTTATAGTTGTTCGGATACCATCCCAAATCGGCGTTCACGCGATTGGTAGTCCAATACGGCTTTATATAGGTCCTCTTCGCGGAAATCCGGCCAGAGAACAGGTGTAAAATGAAATTCGGTATAGGCACACTGCCACAGCAAGTAATTGCTCAGGCGGTGTTCACCACTGGTTCGCACCAATAGTTCCGGATCAGGGATGTGTGCTGTGTTCAGATGTTCGGTGATCGTATCCTCCGTGATATCTGTTGCGTGAAGGGTGCCGTTTTCCACTTGCTGTGCAATGCGTTTCACGGCATCCGTGATCTCCCAGCGTGAACTGTAGTTCAGGGCAATGACCAAGGTGATGGCTGTATTCTGCTTCGTGGCTTCAATGGCATGGAACAATTCATCCTGACAATCTTGCGGCAATCTGGATGGATCTCCAATGCTCAACAAGCGCACACCGGTCGCATTCAATTCATCCACTTCTCCGGCAATGGTATGCACCAATAGGTCCATCAATCCTTCTACTTCATCTTGCGGACGACTCCAATTTTCCGTAGAGAACGCATACATGGTGAGGTATTTCACGCCCATGTTCTTACCTGCACGTACGGAAGCACGCACAGAATCCACACCAAATGAATGACCAAACAGACGTTCCTGACCTTGTTTTTTGGCCCAACGTCCGTTTCCATCCATAATGATGGCAATGTGTTGTGGTACGCGTGTAGTGTCTATTTGTTCGAGGAAACTCATGTTCGAATAACGAAATTAATCAAAGAATCGTTTATAATGGTGAAATTAAATTCTTTATAACCTTCCTTAACAAAAAAGAGGGATGCGCGATCACACCCCTCTTTATTTGTTTATTACTACGTATTATTCAGCTAATACGATGATTTTATTGTTTTGCATTTCCATCACACCACCTTTGATGGTCACTTTCACAACCTTTCCGTTGCTTTCGCTAGTGATGAGCTTGCTTGGTTTTTCAGGTGCGACGTAAGCCGTTTCCAAATCCAATTTCACTGTTCCTGCTGCCAATCCTGAAATGATCGGTGCGTGACCATTCAAAACCTGGAAAGAACCGTCCAATCCTGGAAACTGAGCCGCCGTAGCTTCACCTGTGAAAACTTTAGCTTCCGGAGTGATGATTTCTACTTGCATCTTTTTTTCGTTTTAAGATTTTAAGACTTCAGGATTTTAGGATTTTAAGATGGCTTCTCACGGAAGTCTTTTGGTCTTAAAATCTTAGTGTCCTAATATCTATTACGCTTCTGTCAACATTTTCTCACCCGCCGCGATCACATCGTCGATGTTACCTTTCAAGTTGAATGCTGCTTCCGGATATTTATCCATCTCACCATCCAAGATCATGTTGAAACCTTTGATCGTATCATTGATGTCAACCAAAACTCCAGGGATACCGGTAAACTGCTCCGCTACGTGGAATGGCTGAGACAAGAAACGCTGGATACGACGCGCACGGTGTACAACCAATTTATCCTCTTCAGACAATTCGTCCATACCCAAGATCGCGATGATATCTTGCAATTCTTTGTAACGCTGCAACGTAATTTTCACACGCATCGCACAATCGTAGTGCTGATCACCCAAAATCGTTGGTGTCAAAATACGAGAAGTAGAATCTAGTGGATCCACCGCTGGGTAAATACCCAACTCAGCGATCTTACGAGACAATACCGTTGTTGCATCCAAGTGAGCAAAGGTGTTAGCCGGAGCCGGATCCGTTAAGTCATCCGCAGGTACGTAAACCGCTTGTACAGATGTAATGGAACCGTTCTTAGTTGAAGTAATACGCTCTTGCATCGCACCCATCTCTGTCGCCAACGTTGGTTGGTAACCTACTGCTGATGGCATACGTCCAAGTAGTGCAGATACCTCAGATCCAGCTTGTGTAAAGCGGAAGATGTTATCTACGAAGAACAAGATGTCTTTTCCTTGTCCGTCGCCTTCTCCGTCGCGGTAGTACTCCGCCATTGTCAATCCTGACAAAGCTACACGAGCACGTGCTCCCGGAGGCTCGTTCATCTGACCGAATACGAAAGTAGCTTTTGACTCTTTCATTTCGTTCAAATCAACTTTGGAAAGATCCCATCCGCCTTCTTCCATGGAATGCAAGAAATCTTTTCCGTATTTGATAATTCCAGATTCCAACATCTCGCGCAACAAATCGTTACCCTCACGTGTACGCTCACCAACTCCAGCAAATACAGACAAACCTCCGTGTCCTTTCGCAATGTTGTTGATCAACTCCTGAATCAATACTGTCTTACCTACACCGGCACCTCCGAACAAACCAATCTTACCTCCTTTTGCGTAAGGCTCGATCAAGTCGATTACTTTGATACCTGTGAACAACACTTCTGTTGAAGTCGACAACTGGTCGAATTTCGGCGCTTCACGGTGGATCGGCAATCCGTTTGTGTTATCTACTACGTTGATCCCATCAATAGCCTCTCCAACTACGTTGAACAAACGACCCTTGATCTGATCTCCGGTTGGCATCTTGATCGCAGTTCCTGTAGAAACTACTTCCATACCACGACGGAAACCGTCTGTAGAGTCCATGGAAATCGTACGTACAGCATTCTCACCTACGTGCGCTTGTACCTCCAAAACTACTTTAGTTCCGTCTTCTTTACGAACTTCCAATGCATCGTAAATGTTTGGAAGCGATACTCCTTTGTCGAATGCTACATCGACAACCGGTCCGATAACCTGTGAAATTTTACCTTGAATATGCGACATGTTGCTGTCTTTTAAGTGTAATCCCTAATTTGGGCGCAAAAGTAACGCTTTTATTCTTTCCACACACTATGGAAAAAGGAAAAAAAGCAAAATGTTCACAGAAAAGTACTTGCAGTTCATTGAATTTATTTCGAACAACGCGAAAAAGGGTCGCTTTCTGCTGAAAACAACCCTTTCCTTATCGAACACCAAACTACGCTGTGAAGATCTATAATTACTGGTTTAGTAAGAACCTGCGATCCGGATCGGTAGTCGGAAATAACTGCGTACCGCTGTACCGTTGATTTTGCCCGGTTCCCATTTTTTTAGTTCTTTGGAACGCAGTACTTTTTTGGCGGCTTCTGAACAACCGTCGCAATCGCCTTCGGTATCTGTAACGAGGATCTCTGAAATACTACCGTCCAAGTCTACCACAAATTTCAAATACACTTTTCCACTGCCTTCAATGTCGCTTACGTCCATATTCTCAGCAATGAAACGACGCAATTCGTTCAATCCGCCCGGGTACGTGGCCGTTTCGGTCAATTCGCCCTCATACACGTGATCGGTGTCGATTGGCTTTTGAACTCCCGTTCCTGTTCCTCCCGGTATACCCTCCGGTATGAAGCTCTCAAAGGGATTTTCCGTGCCAATCTGTGTCTCCGTGGAAATGTTTTGCGTGCCATCCGGAATTTCAACGGGGTCGCTTTCGGTATCGCTGACACGCATGTTCTCGTTAAATTGAATGGCTGCCTGAACTTGCTGCATTTCGGTCAACTCCGGTTTTGGTGGCTCCACGATCGGCTCTTCGTCTTTTTCAAGATCGAAATCACATGCTATTGTTACCATATCTGGACTGATGATTTTTTTCTCTTCATGCTTGAAATAGTTGTTCGCCGCATACAAACCTCCCACGCCTACAATAAGTCCGAAAAAGATCAACAAAAAACGTTTGTCGTAATCCCGGCGGATTTGATAGGCACCGTATTTTTTGTTCCTGTTTTCAAAAACGGTTTCATTGCGTGAGGCACTTGTTACCATTTGCCAACTTCTGGAGCTGAAATAATCGTACAGGGAAATGACTGCGATTAGGGCTGTGATGATGAAAATTGTTACCATGACTTTTGGGTTTTAAATTGTTTACATTCGGGCACCAATCCCGCGCTGGTGCTGCTGTTAACTATACCTAACTTAGTAAATAGTTCAGTGTATTAACCGGAAAAAACCTAAAGTGTAAGGATCAGCGAATGATTGGTTTCTTGGTTGATTATACGGTACAAAATCGCAGGGTACTAAAACAAAAAAACCTCCACCCGGAATCCGAATGGAGGTTTTCATATGGTTGAATCTATGCTTATTTACCCAACGCGCTGTTGAAGAATGCTTTTGCTTGCGCATCTGCAGGGTCCAAGGTGCGTACGCGGGTCCAGTTCTCTTTCGCTAATGGAATGTTCTTCTCTGTAGAGTTTACGTAGTAATCTCCCAGATATTTGGAAGCCTCGATCTGGTTTCCTTTCAAGCTTGGATTGGTTTTATCCGCTTCGGTCATGCTGCTCAAGTACAACTCGTAGTGTGGTTTAGCCAACCATTTTTTCGCTTTTGGATCTTCCAACTTCAAGGCCACGCGTGCTCTCCACAAATGGGTAGCAATGAAATCCGGCGCTTTTTCGTTCACTTTCACCAAGCGCGAATCAGCCATGGCGAAATCCGGTTTTGCGTTGAAGTAACAAGCCAATGCCCAGTTGAAGTATTCAGTAGCGTTCACTTTAGCTGGATACGCGGCTTCTTTTTCCGCATACAAGGCCATTACTTTTGCGTAATCTTTGTTTTTCACGTAGATCTTACCGATCTCTGACAACATTTCAGCTCCCAAAGATGTGTCTTTGTCAATCGTCTTGCGGAATTCTACGATAGCCAATGAATCGTTGTTCATTTTCATGTAGATCTCACCACGATTGCGGTAATCAGCACCGATGATCTTATCCGCTTCAGCAGTTTTGAAGAAGTCATCAGAAGCAGCCAACGCTTTTTCGTATTGTGCCATGTCATTCGCTGTATTGGTCTCTACCAAACAAACGGATTTGAATCGCTTCATATACATATTGGTGTATCCCTTCGCTTCCAAGCTTTCGATCTCAGCCAAGGCGTCGGCATATTTCTTCGCTCCGTACATGGAACTCAACAAACGATAGCGTGCTTCGTAGGTGTCATTCAAGGAAATGTACTTTTTCCACAAATCGATCGCGTTGTTGTAGTAATCGAACAACATGTTCAATTCGGCGTGGTACATGTAAGCCGGAGCATAGTTCGGATCCAACTGTTCTGCTTTCAAGAACTCGTCGTTCGCCAATTTGTAATTGTTCACCGCTTGGTAGATCTGCGCTTTGCGTACGATCACATTCACCGCGTTCGGATTCATGGCCAAAACTTTGTTGTATTCAGCAACTGCCGGCGTAGCGTTTGTTGGAGATAATACCTTCATCACATCTCCCAGCAAGATCAAGGCTTCTTCATTGTTCGGATTGATCGCCAAGGATTTGCGCAAGTAGTTTTCTGCCAATTTGTAGTTGGCCCATTTTCCGCTGGTTGCGTAAACTTCACCCACACGATGCAATTGCATGGCGTTTTTGTTTTTAGTAGCTTTCAACGCTGCGCAGAATCCTGCCGACGCTGTTGCGGTATCTCCTGTAAAGTAGATCGCTTTGTGCGTTGCGATGATGCCCAATTTATCTTCGGCGTTCAAACTCCCTGCTTTCTTCCACATGGTGATCGCAGAATCGGTTTGTCCGATCGTGTTGTAAAAATTCCCAAAGAAATAATGCGCTTCAACGCTTGTTGGGTTTTTCTGTACCAATGACTGAAAATCCTTACGCGCAAGGTCGTAACGTTCGTCATTTGTTTTCTTCAATGCATCTTGTACCGTTTGTGCCTGGCTTGCCAAAGCTACGGATACTGAAAATGCCAATACTGTTAACTTGTTCATAGTTCTTAAGATTCAACGTGCTGGGATAGCAATTCCCTTGCCAAATTAGTATTTCTAACGCAAACAAGCGGAATTGTTTACGATAAATTAACCTAAAAAAATGTGAAAAGACCTGCCTGTATACTAACCGGTGCTTTGGTTGATTCACCTGTGGTTCAATAGCTTATTCGAATTGAAAATTGAACATCCGCGGTGTTTTGCGAAATGGCAAAAGTCCTGTCTTATGTACCAATAATTGTCCTTGTTCGTCTTCTAAGAATACGGTGAATCCGGTATTGAGTCCGTCTGCCGCACCTTTGTTCAGGCAATAGATCTGTTTGCGGAAAGGATAGAGGTTTTCGCGCAAGTTGTAGCTGTCTGGTAAATAGGCTTTCCCGTCCCGTTCGCAGGTGACGTAAGCCAATTTCACTTGTTTTAAACGCGCTTGTGTTTTGGGATCTTCCAAGTCGGAAAACCAACTAAAGCCGACCACACCAATCGCATCGGGATGTGAAGCGATGTATTTTACAACTTCGGGTGTACTGGCGAGTGCCTTCACATTCTTGCCGTATTTTCGGATGTTATAATGCCGTTGCAGGAAGTTGAAATTCGAAGATTGTACTTGATCGAAGACGATCGTTTTATTGGCCTCGTTTGCGGTGAGTAGTTCTTTGATGCGCGCTTCGGTTAAAACGGTATCCGCGGCATCCGGGTGAAGTAGGAAAATAACGGCATCGTAAGCCACCACGAGTGCACGGGCCTGGATGTTGGATTTTACCAATTTGGCTTTTTCTGCGTCGGTAAAATCGCGGGAAACGAAGATTGTTTTGGTTTCGTCTTTGATCAAGGCATTGAGCGCTTCTGTTTCGGAGCGGTAGGAAAATTGAATGGTGGCTTTGGGGTACAATCCGGAGAAGGTCATACTTGCCGTTCTCAGTAAGGGTTGATAGCTTTCATCTGCGATCATGGTTTTGTAGCCACGACTGTGGGTGTCGTTGTCTTTACCAAGCGGAGAACCACAACTTGTCCATAGCAGGGAAGAGCCCAATAGCAAGAGGAACGCACTAGTTTTCATGGTTGTTGTTTTTTGATGTTCTTGAACAATCGAAATCCTCGGAAAGCGGCATAAACAAGCATCAGAATGACAAAAAAACCGCGTTGATCCGGTCCCATTTTATCATTAAAAACCGTCGTGAAATGCGCAAAATAAGCGAAGATCAAACAGACGGTGATAATAAAAACGGAAAGAAAATTGGAAGT
Organism: uncultured Fluviicola sp.; assembly: GCA_964427665.1. Classification (GTDB taxonomy): domain Bacteria; phylum Bacteroidota; class Bacteroidia; order Flavobacteriales_D; family Crocinitomicaceae; genus Fluviicola. Next base: position 33,900 of record CAYRVL010000016.1, read on the forward strand.
TTTACTACTCATAATCAAAAAAATCCCCCGATATCAGAAATACCGGGGGAACATGTAATGGTTTAACGAATTATCCTAATTTGAACGAAACAGGTAGCGTGTAATAACTATTTACCGGTTTACCATTGTTCTTCGCAGGTTTCCACTGTTTCATGGATTTTATGACGCGGATCGCTTCTTTGTCACACTCAGGACAGTCAGGAACTCCTTTCTTTACCACTACGTTTGAGATGTATCCGTTCTCAGACACAACGAAACGCAAGTAGCATTTTCCTTGGTAACCCATTTCACGAGCAATGTCCGGATAGTTGATGTTCTCAGCCAAATACTTACGCATTTCGTTGATCCCACCTGGGTATTCTGCCGGTTCTTCTACCACTTCGAAGATCTCTGGTTCTTTCGGTTTTTCGATTGGCTCCTCTTTTTTCTCAACGATTACTTGAGTAGCCCCGAAATCACTGTTTCCTTCGCTGGTAACAGAACTTGCATTCGTGTTTTCCATTTCTTCCTGAGAAGGGATGTCAGTTTCTTGCAAATCGTTTGATACTTTCGGCTCCAAGAACTGGATCGACTTTTGAACTTCCGGAATTTCCGGCTCCAAAGGTTCTACGATCTCTTCTTCTTTTTCCTTAGCATCTACAGCGAATTGCGTCAGATCCAACGGTGTTTCCACTTCTTGAGGCTTCGGCATTGCTTGGATGATCTTGCGGATCCCAAATGCTACACCGATCGCGAAAATGATCGCCAACATAATGAACACAACGCGATTTCCGTAAGATTTACGGATCTGGTAAGCACCGTATGCATGGTTGCGGTCTTCGAAGACAATGTCATTGCGCTCGGCAGAAGTGACTTCTTGCCAGCTGCGCGAGCTTAGATAGTCGTACAAAGAAAGTGCGGCTATCAATACTGAAACAACAATTACTGGTACCATAATTATTTGGTTTTTTCTTCTACTAGTTTCTGCTCGTCCAACATCATGTCCACCGGAGCGATCATACCAATTTGAGCGATATACAATTCATCTACCAAGTCAATGAAGTTCTTACACAAAGCTTTCGTATCTGTTTTCACCAATACTTTCAAAGCCTTTTTGTTTTTCTTCACTTCGATCAACTCTTTTTTGTAGATGGAGTCAACGATTTGTTTGCGTTGCAGTTTGTCCTGAAGTTTGCGTTCCTCATCGATGACAAATTTGTTTTTGTCAGCCAATAATTTGCGCACACCATCCGGACCAAAATTAGATTCTGT
>CAYRVL010000016.1:35250-39658 GCA_964427665.1 uncultured Fluviicola sp.
GTCAACAACAAGAAACCAAGGTCCACCATCGGCGTCATGTCGATTCGCGGCGCCCCTTTCTTGGGTCTGCGTTTCTTCTTCCCGTCGTCGGCGCCACCGCCATTGTCTGCTATTTCTGCCATTTTGCGTTACAATTTTAAGGTTTGGCCTCTTGCGAGGTGACAAAATGTAGGTTGTTAAAGTTCAAGTCGCGGAACGTTTCTATCACCATTTTTGCATAGGCATATTCAACATTCGCTTCCACTTTCAACACAAACTTCGGTTTGTAGTCTTCAGCCAAAACCGGTTTGTCTGATGGTGGGTTCTCGCTATCCTCCTGGAACTTAACTTTTCCGTAATTCAGCATTTCTTCGTTCGCGAAATACAACCAGTCTTTCAACTCATTGCGTTTCCCGATCGTATCTGACGGGATGCCATTCGTCTCAAATTTTTTCCTTCCTTCGTTGTCTACGGACAAGTACTGAGGTAATTCTGACATCGAACAACCGATGGATGAGATCTTCAAGAACTCGTCGAATTGTTTCGGACTTAGATTTACTTTGTACTTATCGACCATTTTGGCCAGGACATTTTTGCGTACATCTCCGCCGGTAGCGTTGAAGAACACACGTCCTCGGTTGTCTACCGTAACCATGATCAGCGTTTTCTGCGGCACTTCTTTGTCACCGATAGAAGACGGAATGGATACGTCGACAGGTTCGTTGGAACGGAAATTAGCATTGAGCATGAAGAATGTCACCAAAAGGAAAGCCAAGTCAACCATCGGCGTCATGTCGAGGCTGGGAGTACCTTTGGGCATTTTAATCTTTGCCATTCCGAGTTATTTAATCAGTTTGTAAATTGTTGTACTAGCAATTACTTCGATTTGCTATCAAAGCTTTGTGCGATCGCGAAAGAAGCCTCATCCATAGAGTGCGTCATTTGGTCGATCTTCGTAGTAAACAAGTTGTACAAGATAATAGAAAGCGTTGATGCGAAGATACCCAAGAAGGTATTGATCAAGGCCTCAGAAATACCAATCGAAAGTTGAGCTGTATCCGGAGTACCACCTGCCATCGCAGCAAATGATTTGATCATCCCCATTACCGTACCGATCAAACCGATCAATACCCCTGCAGACGCACACGTTGAAATAACTACCAAGTTTTTAGACAACATCGGCAATTCCAAAGACGTAGCTGCTTCCAACTCTTCTTTGATCATTTCCAATTTCTTCTCTTTGTCAATGTTTGTATCATTAGAAAGTGCTGCATATTTCTCCAATCCGGAACGCATCACGTTTGCCAATGAACCTTGTTGCTGGTCACATGCTTCGATTGCACCGTTGATGTCACCTTCTTCCAACAAAGCTTTCACTTTCACTACAAATTTGTCTAGGTTACCACGACCTTTTGACTTTGCCAAGGTAATGAAACGCTCTACTGCGAAAATGATCACAATGATGTTCGTAGCGATCAAGAAAGGTACAATCACCCCTCCTTTGTAAACAGTACCTAAAATATTACCGTCAATTGGGTGCTCTTCCGGGTTGTTATCAACGAAATTCGATGGATCACCCAAAATGAATTTGAACACCAATACGCCAATTACCACAGCGATTACAATAGCTAACGAGGCAACCAATGATGAAAAACCTCCTCCTGATTTTGTCTTGCTCATAATTTTGTTATTATTGAAACTTTACATGTTTAGGGTTCAAACATAGTAAAAAGGATTTAAATAGTTATCTACTCTTTTTTTTCTTCTGCTTGTTTTTAGCAAAGTGTAGCTTTTTTTACGTGAAGTGTTCTAGCTTGTTTTTAATGGGATAGGACTGTTATTCGTTTGAGATTATTTCTGTGTTAAGGATTTGTTGTGGGTGTTAAGAGGGGGCTTAGGATGTTAGGACTTTAAGATATTAAGACTATAGGACAAAAGACTGAAAGACATGAGACAAAAGATTGATAGACATGAGACAAAAGACGATTGAACATCTTGAACTTTTGATCTCTGTGATCATTTTGAACCATTAAAGTCAAGGTCTTGGTAGGGTGAAGATGATAAAAGTTACCTTGTGTTGATCGCATGTCTTTTTGGAATCCTATCTTTGATAACGATTAAAAATTTGACAATTCAATACACATGATACAGGTTAAAAATTATATCTGCGGACAATGGGTAGCCGGAGAAGGTGTGGAACAAAATCTATATAACGCCATCACCGGTGATCATATTGGAACGGCTTCCAGCGCCGGTATCGATTTCGCTGCGGTACTTCACTATGGACGAACAACAGGTGGGAAAGTGCTTCGTAAAATGACCTTTCAGGAGCGCGGTCAAATGCTCAAAGCATTGGCCTTGTACCTCCTGGAGCGCAAAGAAAAGTACTACCAGGTTTCAGCATGGACCGGCGCAACACGTGTGGATTCCTGGATCGATATCGAAGGTGGTATCGGTAACTTGTTTGCAAATGCATCTTTGCGCCGTCAGTTCCCGGATCTACCGTACTACATTGATGGGACTGCCGCGCCGCTTTCTAAAAACGGGACTTTCATCGGACATCACATCATGGTGCCGAAAGAAGGAGTAGCCGTGCACATCAATGCATTCAACTTCCCGGTTTGGGGAATGCTGGAAAAGATCGCTGTGAACTTAATGGCGGGTGTTCCTGCTGTGGTGAAACCTTCAAGTGCAACCGGATTCTTGACCGAAGTAGTTGTTCAAGATATCATCGCATCTAAAATTTTGCCGGAAGGATCGCTACAATTGATCTCTGGTTCTGCGAGAGAATTGATCGATCACGTACAAAGTTCGGATGTGGTAACCTTTACAGGAAGTGCTTCCACTGGGTTGAAACTGAAGGCAAATCCGGTTATCACCCGAGAGAATGTTCCGTTCAACTTAGAAGCAGATTCTTTGAATGCCTCCGTATTGGGCGAAAAGGCTGTTCCCGGAACTGAAGAGTTTGAACTATTTGTGAAAGAAGTGACGCGCGAGATCACCGTTAAAGCTGGTCAGAAATGTACGGCCGTGCGACGTATTTTGGTGCCTGAAAACCTGATCGATGACGTTCAACAAGCTGTTGCAGGGAGATTAGCAAGTGTGAAGGTTGGTGATCCAAGTGTAGAAGGAGTTCGCATGGGTTCGCTGGCGTCTATGAGTCAAGTAGAAGCGGTTCGCAGCAGTGTGATGGAATTGTCACAAACGCAAGATATTGTTTACGGAGATCTGGAAAATTTTGAGGTAGTGGGTGCCGACCGTACGAAAGGAGCTTTCTTCTCACCAATCTTGTTCCGCAACAATGATCCATTCAATAAAACGGCCGTTCACGATATTGAAGCTTTCGGTCCGGTAGCGACGATCATGCCCTACAAATCCATGGAGGATGCAGTTTCTCTCGTGAAAATGGGGAAAGGATCTTTGGTGTCGTCGATCGTTACACCTTGTGACAAAGAAGCGACGGAATACGTGTTGGGAGCAGCTAGTATGCACGGTCGTATTTTGGTGTTGAACAAAGAATGTGCGAAAGAAAGCACAGGACACGGTTCGCCAATGCCGTTACTAACACACGGTGGGCCTGGTCGTGCCGGAGGAGGTGAGGAAATGGGTGGAAAACGCGGAGTTTTGCATTATTTACAGCGCACAGCGATCCAAGGGCATCCAACAACGATCACAGCGATCACGCAACAATATCAGCAAGGAGCGAAGGGAACTATCGATTCGATCCATCCATTCAAAAAGCATTTTGAAGAATTGCAGGTGGGAGATCAGTTGATCACAGACAGCCGTTTGATCACACCTGAGGATATTGATGCATTTGCTGCATTGAGTGGTGATAATTTCTATGCGCACAAGCGCGAGACTAATTTTGCCGGAACCATGTTCGATGAGCAAGTTGCACATGGCTATTTGATCATGAGCATTTCAGCAGGATTGTTTGTAGATAGCTATGAGATCAATCCGGTATTGTTGAATTATGGAATTGACGAGTTGCGATTTACCAAACCAGTTTATGCAGGTGCTAAGATCCACATTCGATTTACTTGTAAAGAGAAGATCAGTCAGGATGTTACTCCGAATGATGCTGATCCAAAAACAAAGATCCAAAGAGGTGTGGTGAAGTGGTTGGTGGAAATGTTGGATGATACCGATCAGCCTTTGGTGGGTATTGCCACTATTTTGACCATGGTGAAGAAGAAAAATCAGACAGTATAACTAACACAGCTTTTAACAGGGAGGACCACAGTTTGGGGCAATCACAAAAAAAAGAGTGATCCTATAAAGTGAGGACTTGAATGTGGGGGTCATTCTTTGAAAGTGGAGATATGTCTTTGTAAGTGGGGATAATTCTTTGAAAGTGGGGACGCGATGCATCGCGTCCCCACTTGTTTTAAATGGTCCCCACTTGTTTAAATAGTCCCCACTTGTT
>CAYRVL010000016.1:39758-41715 GCA_964427665.1 uncultured Fluviicola sp.
CGCGTCCCCACTTGTTTTAAATGGTCCCCACTTGTTTAAATAGTCCCCACTTGTTTCAAATAGTCCCCACTTGTTTAAATAGTCCCCACTTGTTCTAAATAGTCCCCACTTAGTTTATTCTGTCCCCCAAAAAGTTGTAGTGTCCTTACTTTGTTTTTTCAGTTCTCACCTTCATTTTTCTGTCCTCTCCTAAATTTTTACAGTCCCTACTTGTATTATTTCTTTACCCCAAAGTTTTCTCTGAAGTCATCAATTTTCCTGATTTTATTCACATCACTTTATCAATACCTATTTTCTTATTTGCTATTTGAATTTCTCTTTTCCCTGTTGTTTCAAATCCTATTTTCTATTAAATTATATAAGAAACAACAACATGAAAAAGTTCAAAGATGCATCTTTGAGGGCTCAGTGGTGGGATTACTCCAGGGCTGCTAGTTATTTTATTACCATTTGTACAAAAGATAGAGCACCTTATTTTGGAATGGTTTGTAGGGGGCAAATGATTTTGTCAGAATTAGGGGAGGTTGCCAAGAATGAATTAATGAAAACGGTTGAAATGCGGCCACAAATGAATTTGACTTTGGAAGAGTTTATTGTTATGCCCGATCATGTTCATTTGCTAATTACTATTGGGTTAAATTGTGAGAATTTCAATTTGACAGGCAATGTAAAGAATGAGTTCAAACCGCAATCGAATAATTTGGCATCGATCATTCGGGGATTTAAATCAGCTGTTACTCAATATAGTCGATTGAACGGGTTGAGTTTTGAATGGCAATCTCGGTACCATGACCTAATAGTCAGAAATTCCAGTCAATTCGAAAGGATTAAGCAATACATTATCGATAATCCTAGGAAGTATCGGATGAATAAATGATATTTTTGCCGAAACATGTACCGATGAATCAATTTCTGTCTATCCTATTATCATTCTTTACGTTGATTGCTTTAGGACAGTCTCCAAAGAAGGTGAATGCGCAGCTTCGCAAAGAATTTACCTGGCAACAAAAGAATTATGACTCCGTATTTACTGCGTATCAGCAAATTCAAATGAAATATGCCGAACAAACGAAGTTGATCCGCGAGGGTTATGACGTGAATAGAACCTTCACCACAAATTTCGATCGCAAGAAAAGTATAGCAAAAAGTCATTACCAAGACCTTCAAAAGCTGAAGCAAGAAGCGCCCTACAAACGAAATATGGATTCGCTAACTAGATTGTCTGTCAGGTATAAATTTACGACACATCGGGCTGCTTATCGGGAATTAGAGAACCAATATGTTCGTTCAAAACGAACTTGGAATCTAGAGGAGGGTGCGGAATATACTACCAAAGAACAGAACGTATGGATCGATGGGGTCAACCAGCAAATTTGGGAGGCTACGGCTAACCTTTTGCGCGATCAACAGGAAATGCGTCGATTGATGGACTCCATTCCAGGTGTGATGCAGGAGTTAGACCAGATGCTTCAATCCAATCGTTCAAAGGCGTTATTTGCAGATATGGTTTTCAATGAATTGGATAATCGTTTAAGACAATTGCGCATTGAATTCAATGAAAAGGGAGCCGAAAATTTTCCTCCGGAGTACCGACAGGTCTTTCAAGGAATTTCAGAGGCAATGCCAATGAGTGAGGTGGTAGAAGCACCGGTACCAAAGCGTCCTGATGAAAACATTATTTATGAAATTGCAGAGGAGGAGGCGGAGTATCCGGGTGGTTTTGCTGCTTTAACGCGGTTTTTGGCTCAAAATATAGTCTATCCGTCGAAAGCTATCGAAAAGGGAATTAATGGAAAATGCATTGTTCAATTCACGATATCTGAAACAGGAGTTCCTTCAGATTTTGTTGTAAAGCGAGGTGTTCCAGATTGTCCTGAGTGCGACGAGGAGGCACTTCGTGTTTTGAAACTCATGCCGAATTGGATACCTGGCAAGAGGAATGGTAAACCAGCAAAAA
>CAYRVL010000016.1:41815-50843 GCA_964427665.1 uncultured Fluviicola sp.
TTGAAACTCATGCCGAATTGGATACCTGGCAAGAGGAATGGTAAACCAGCAAAAACGTATTATTCATTGCCGGTTAAATTCTATGTTTCCGAGTAATACTATCTGACTAAAAACTCCAATACTGCATTCATGAAAAGATCTGGGGTTTCTGCATGTACCCAGTGACCGGCACCATGGATCGTTTCCACATGTGAATCCGGGAAGTAAGTTTCCAGTTGATGAAAATCCTCATCCAAAATGTAATTGGAACGGTCTCCACGAATGAACAGCGTAGGCGTAAACACTTCTTCTTCCGGCAATGCAGCCAAAATATGCGGCATTTCGCGTTCCAAGACTTCTACGTTCATGCGCCACGCCAATTTGCCTTTTTCTTTCCAATAAAGGTTCTTCAACAAAAATTGGCGGGTTCCCATTTCCGGCACATAGGGCGCGAGTAGATTTTCTGCTTCTGAACGAGAATCCATGGCACTTGCCGAAACTGCGTGAATTCCTTTGAGGATCTCTTGATGATGCATCGGATACTGTTTCACGCCGATGTCTACCACGATCATCTTCTCGATCCGTTCTTCATGCAATTGTGCAAAACGCATGACGGTTTTGCCACCCATGGAATGTCCCAGAAAATGCGCTTTTTTGATCTGAAGGTCGTCCATGAGTTCCAGTAGATCTGCTGCCAGTAAATCGTAATTGAAATCATCGGACCAATCAGAATGGCCGTGATTGCGTTGATCTACAAGAATGACTTGAAAATAATCGGCTAATTTCTTGGCATGTGTTTGCCAGTTATCCGAGTTGCCAAAAAGTCCGTGAAGTACAAAGAGTGGTTTCCCTGCTCCAATGATGCGATGCTGCAATTTCATGGTGCAAAATTACCAAGCGGCGCCAATCTATCCAACTAGGAAATGATTTTTGAGAAGAGTTTGTACAAATTGGGGAATTCGAAACCAGTTTCAGCACGCATATTTACTTTGGGTGCTTCGATCTTTTTCTCACTTACTACCTCTTTTTCCGTTTCGGCACCCGCTTTTGGCGCTTCAAAGGATTCCGAAGTTACTTTACCAGTTGTAAATTGGTTGTCATTTGTTTTTTCGATGATCGCTACGATTTCATCAGCTGTGATCTTGTTCTTGTCAAAGGTAATGATAGCCGTGTTTACTTTGCGCTCGTCCTCAAAATCGAATTGTACGCGGTCTACAGCATTGGTGTTTTTTAGTGCCATGCGAATAGAACCTCCACAGGCGTGTTCACAGGTCATTCCCGAAACTTCTACCTTTAATTGACGATTGGCATCAACGGCAGCCATTGGTTTGTACATCACCTTCTTTTCAACGGAAATAATCTTTTTTTCAGATTTTTCTTCCGAACAAGCGACAGCCAACAGTCCAATAGTTGCGAGTGTAAAAAGAGCTTTCATCATCCAATGTTTGACACATCAAAAGTAGGGTTTCAAGAAGGATTTCAGAAGAAAAAAATGTTAAAATTCAAAAGCTTAGCCGTGTTGGGCGTGAACATGCTGCAGTTTCGATTGCTTTGAATTATTTTTGTAACATGACAGAAATTGTAAATCGCGTTCAAAACAGTGGACTGATCGCTGTGGATCTGGCGGATTACTTGCCAAAAACTGATCTATTCATGGCCTTTGATTTCGAGCCGTATCTTTGGAATGGGTTGGTACTGAAGGAAAAAGATTTTCGGGATTTTGCCAAATCGCATGATTGGAACCAGTATTCCGGTAAACACGTGTACATTTTTTGTTCGGCGGATGCCATTTTGCCTTCATGGGCGTATATGTTGGTTAGTTCGCAACTGATTGGAAAGGCATCTGGTGTTACAATTGGCGACCTGCAACTAGCCAAACAGAATGTGATGGCGGAGACGATCCGATCGTTAGATATCACGGATTTTAAGGATGGTAAATTGATCATTAAAGGTTGCTCCGATATCCCAAATCCAGAGGGAATGATGGCTTTGTTCCTATCGCGTGTTCAACCAGTTTGCAGCTCGGTGATGTACGGAGAGCCGTGTTCGACCGTTCCGATCTTTAAACGCCCGAAGAAATAGCGAGCGATTTCAAGCCAAGGGTCTCCATTTTTTTAAAGAGCTCAGGTAACAGTTCTCGTTGCCTATCTGCAATCTTTGGGTTGTCGTGTAGCACGAGTATATCTCCCGGTTTTACCCGATCGGCTGCTGAGAGGATCTTTTCAGTGGAAATCCCAAGATCATAATCATACGATAGCCATGACCACATGATGATTTGATGCGATTTTGCAATCTCATGCGCTTGTTTTGGAGTCATTCTTCCATAAGGCGGACGGAACAAAGTTGTGGGTTTAACGTGTTCCGAGGCCTGAAAATTGGCTAAATAGGTTTCTGTTTCGGTATAGATCCCCTTCAGATGATTCATGGTGTGGTTCCCAATGCCATGACCCTCTTTCTCGATGCGTTCAACTAGTTCCGGATAGCGCTGCATGTTTTCGCCTACGCAGAAAAAAGTGGCTTTCCAGCGGTATTCATGCAACAGATCGAGAACGAAAGGCGTGATGTCGGGATGTGGACCGTCATCAAATGTCAGAAAAATGGTAGGTTCTAAAACGGAAAACCTCCACGTATACCTTGGAAAGATCCATTTGGCAATACGTGGAGGCTTAAAAAGTTTCATAATGCTTAGTTGCGAACGGCAGCAGTTTCGTCCATGACAGGAGCCATTAGATCCGAGTCATTGATGATCGCTTCCTGTGGCAATCCCGGTAATTCTCCCGGACCTTCAGGAAGCGGACCCTGACTGTTGGCAGCGATAACTCCCATGTACACTCCGAGTGCATCCAAGTTTCCTTGTAAATTCACTAATTGACCGGAGTAGTATCCGTTTCCGCGTCCAACCTCTCCGTTTTCACGTGCCAATTGCTCCAGCGATTTGTACATGGCCATCAATTTGTTTCCGTAAAGTTCTCCCGCATATTTTTCTAAGCGTTGAGCAAATGTTCCGGACGCATTGCCTAGTTCTTTGTCTACGGCAATTTGACGCATTTGTAAATAGCTGGAAACGGCTGCTGCAAAGTCAGTATAATTTCTACCTGCAATTGACGCATCGTTGTCCGTGAAGTAAGTAATTGTACTTTCCAATTGGTTCGCAACGACCGCTCCTAATTTTTCTGCCTCGGTTTTGGCTCCTGCGCGATACAACAGGGTAACATACTCATGCAAGTTGCCGTCAGAGAACATGAAATACTGTGCTCCATCTGCTCCTTGCAGACTGCGAGTTTTAGAAGCTTGCTCGCCGTAATCGATCACAATCTCAGCCGGCATGACTTCCAACGAGCGATTGATCAAGTTCACAGCGCGTTTTTTATAATCTGCGATGCGTACATCAGCACCGCTGATCACATTTTGCAAGGAGTCGGCGCGTTTCGTTTGTCCCGCAGCACGCAAGCCTTTGATCGCTGGTGTGAAGTTGGTTACATTAACTTTTTCCTGTTCTGCCAGGCTGATATAGTAACCGGCAAGCTGTCCGAATTGAGAACGGTACTGGTTTGTTTGACGACGTGCGTAGTAATCTGTCAACACATTTGCATCGTTCATTTTACCGTATTTGTACTTGGTCATCAAGTTCGTGTACATCACCTCGGCGTTGAACGGTTGATTAGGATTGGACTCGATTGGAGAGATCTCCCAAGCCATTCCATTCTGGCGCAAGAATCCTGCTCTATACAAGGCCATAGAAACCTCAGTACCTCCAGGCGAAGAGAAATACATGGCGCGTTTCCAATCGTTGTTATTCAACATATCCAAGATCATCACATCGGAACGGGTGATCGCGCGGTTGTCGAAGCTAAAGCGGATCTCATCGGCCAGTTTGCTCTTCTCTTTTGCACTTACGATCCCACTTTTAACAGCATTTTCCTTGTCTACTTTCACAATGAAACCGTTACATGGGAAGGCGCGGAACTGATTTCCTTGAGTCGTAAGCATGTTGTCGTCGTTCTTGATGAACTTCATTGCTTCATCGATCGGTAGGTAAGACCATGATTTTTCCCATTCGAACAATTGGTTTTGAACAGCTTCCAATTGTTGTTGGTTTCCAGTGATGATCCCGTTTTGGTACCCGTCGAAAATTTCCATCACACCAGTTGTGATCGCTTCAACAGCTAAAGCATTTGCAGAATCAGCCGAAACAGTAAAGGATGCTTTGATCTGGTTCAAACGCTCGTTGATTCCCGGATCTGACGCATTCAATCCTTCCGCCATTCCCAACAAGGCACGTTGGAACTGCGTATAAGCAGCATTGAATTGCGGTAAATTATACTGCTTTTTCAAAGAGAACAAACGGTTCAATTCTTCTGCGTTTACACCTCCGTTAACCAATTCGACACCTGAAGCGAACAAAACTTGGTCGGTTCCACCGGCATACATCAGGATCTGGTCTTCACGGAACGAGATTGGAAGTGGTTCTGACTCGTATTGCTTCATCATCATTTGCTCGGTATACCAATCGGTATCGAACAAGCTGGTGTTGCACACGCGGATATCGGTGAATTTTCCTTCAACTTCTTGCAAGTACCACAATGGGAACGTATCGTTATCTCCTGCTGTGAACAAGATCGAATTTGGCGCACACGAAACCAGGTAGTTGTATGCCAAGTCCTGAGCGGAAGTCTTATCCGAACGATCGTGATCATCCCACCCTTGTTCTGCCATGATGTACGGGACAATTCCCGTGATCAGGGTAATGATAACAGCACCCACTGTATTGCTTGGTACTACTTTTCTTAAGATATAGGCGAGTCCCATGAACAAGGCACCGATCACCAAGATAACAAGCCATGTTTTCAAAGTTACGGAACCTCCGAAGAATGCTAAGAACACGACAAATGCTGTTGTACCCAAGGTAGCTACTCCGAACCCTTTCCATTCTTCTTTTCCAAAGTTTTTGTACGCCTCATACATCGCAAGTACGCCCAAACCGATCCACATGGCAAAAGCGTAGAACGAAGCGGCGTACGCATAATCGCGTTCACGAGGCTCGAATGGTTTTTGGTTCAAGTACAACACGATCGCTAAACCGGTAAAGAAGAAGGTGAGGAAGACCACAAAGGCATCTTTGGGTGCTCTGTAAATGTGATACACCAAACCGATGACGCCCAAGATCAATGGCAATAACCAGAACTTATTGTTCGCTGGATTATCCTTTGTAAAGCTTGGCGCCATGCTTTGATCTCCTAGACGGTCGTTGTCAATAAAACTGAATCCGGACTGCCAGTTACCACGAATTTCGTCGCCGTGACCTTGGATATCGTTTTGTCTACCTGCAAAATTCCACATGAAGTAGCGCCAGTACATCCAATTGATCTGGTAAGCACCAAAATAGGTTAAATTTTCGCCGAAAGTTGGCAAGCGCAAGCCATCTGTTCCAATTTCAGCTCCCGGTTCAGATGGGTCGTAACCCGACCAGTCTTTATACGCTTGGATCTTCGGATCTTGCGGATTTGCGGATGTGTAGTACATACGCGGCAAGAAAGTACTTTGGTCGTACTTCGGAACGTTGTTAAAACGGACTTTTTCGTTTGACGAGAAGTATTTCTCTACGACCGTGTATTGGGCTCCTTTTGATTTTGCGTATTCCGTAGCATGTGATTCTACTTTGAATGCTTTCAGGTCGTTTCCGCCCATTTGTACCACATAACGACGCAAGTAAAATGGCGAAAGATCTCCCCAAGTCTCGCGCGGTGCTTCTTTTGAGTTCCAGTATGGACCGTTCAAAATAGGCCAAGAGCCGTATTGTTCGCGTTTCAAATAAGCGTGCAGCGTAACCAAGTTTTCCGGATCGTTCTCATCCAATGGTGTATTGGCCTGCGAGCGGATCACGATGACTGCGAATGAGCCATATCCGATTACCAGAACCACAAATGACCAAATGATCGTATTCAATAAAACTTTGTGTTTGCGCACTGTGTAGCGGATACCCCAAATAATAGCTAGGATCAAAAGGATAAAAAAGAAGATGGTTCCGGAGTAGAATGGAAGTCCCATGGAATTCACGAAAGTCACCTCAAATCCGGATGCCATCGCAACCAATCCCGGGATAATTCCTTCCTGAATGAAACCAAGCGTAGCAACCGAGATCAACCCGGTGTAAATTATTCCTTTGAGTGTCGTTTTCTCCCACAATTGGAAGTACATCACGAAAGCGATTGCCGGAACAACCAACAAGCCTAGTAAGTGAACCCCAATGGCCAAGCCGAACAAAAACATGATGAGGATCATCCAACGCATTGGACGGACGTCTTTGCTCAATTCTCCCGCTTTGATCGCCGACATTTCGTGGTCCCACTTTAAGATCGCCCAGAAGATGATGGCCGTAAATAACGACGACATCGCGTAAACCTCACCTTCTACAGCCGAAAACCAAAAGGAATCGGAGAATGTATATGCCAAGGCACCAATTGCTCCGGCACCGATCGCAGCGATCTGATCGCCTTTCGACCAATCGCGACTTTTGCGTTGGAGGATCTTTTTGGCCAACATGGTGATGGACCAAAACATGAACAAAATAGTGAATGAACTACTCAATGCCGATAGGCGGTTGATCCAGATGGCTACTTCTTCCGGCGCTGCAAAGAACGAGAACAAACGTCCTAATACCATGAAAAGCGGTGCGCCCGGAGGGTGACCAACTTCCAATTTGTAAGCAGCGGTGATGTATTCGCCACAATCCCATAAACTAGCAGTGTCCTCTAGTGTAATGAAGTAAACGGCGGTAGCGATCAGGAAAACGAACCAGCCAACAAGATTGTTCAATTTTGTATAATTCATGACTTCTTGTAAAGTTAGACTTGCGAAAATAAGAATATATTACAAGCAAGCAGGGACTCAGCTCATTAAAAATGCTAAATGTTACCTGTTAACAAATGGATATAAACCAGGTGTTTTTTCTTGAATGAAGAAAGAACGTTCATGGGGTAATTGAATGAATTCCAATTGGAAGGGTTTAGAGCTGGAAAAATTGCTGTATTTTTTTTGTAAATTCCTTGTAAGAACAAAAATTCGTTCTAAATTTGCACTCGCTTAACAACGGTTAGGTGTTCAATGACCCATGGTGTAACTGGCAACACGTCTGATTTTGGTTCAGAAGAGTCTAGGTTCGAGCCCTAGTGGGTCAACAACAAGAGGAGTGTGAACGCGCTCCTCTTTTTTGTTTGGTTAAATTTGGAAAACATGAGTGACGATAAGCGAACAGAGTTGAGCAAATTGGGCGAGTTTGGAACAATCGCACATTTGACGAAGAACTTTGCTACTCAGAAGGAAAGTACCATCAAAGGTATTGGTGATGACGCTGCAGTCATTGCGCGAAATGAATCGGAGTACACCTTGATCTCAACCGATCTTTTGCTGGAAGGAATCCATTTTAATTTGATGTACATGCCATTCAAGCATCTGGGTTACAAGGCTGTGGCGGTGAATGTTTCTGATATTTTGGCCATGAATGGAACCCCGGAGCATGTTACTATATCCCTAGCAGTGTCCAATCGGTTTCCGTTAGAAGCGTTAGAGGAATTGTATGAGGGAATTCGATTGGCTTGTCAGACTTACCAAGTGGATCTGATCGGGGGGGATACATCCTCTTCTCCAAGTGGCTTGAACTTATCCGTAACTGCTGTGGGTAAGGTGAAAAAAACGGATGTCGTATATCGAAGTGGTGCGAAAGCGAATGATCTGATCGTTGTGACAGGTGATTTGGGCGGTGCCTACATGGGATTGCAGGTTTTGGAACGCGAGCGCAGTGTTTTTGAAGCGAATCCGAATATTCAGCCCGACTTGGATGGTTTTGATTACATCATTCAGCGTCAGTTGAAACCGGAAGCACGGCAGGATGTGATCGGATTTTTGCGTGAACTGGGCGTAAAGCCTACAGCAATGATGGATATTTCGGACGGCTTGGCTTCGGAAATCTTGCATTTGTGTAAGGCCAGTGAAACGGGTGTTCGTTTGTACAACAACAAGTTACCGATCGATACACAAACTTCCACAACGGCGATTGAATTCAATTTGGATCCGGTGACCTGTGTTTTGAATGGTGGAGAGGATTATGAATTGGTATTTACCATCTCTCCGGCAGATTACGACAAAATCAAAGGCAATCCGCACATGACAGTTGTGGGTTATATGACCGATAAAAGTGAGGGACATTATTTGGTAGATACAAACGAATCACTGATTCCTTTGCGTGCTCAAGGCTGGGATACATTTCAGTAAACAACAAAAGGAACATTGAGAACATAAAAAAGGCGCCTTAAAGCGCCTTTTCTTATTTTGAACCTCTTTTGTCTTTCTTTCGCATCGGATCCGTAATGTCGTTTCCGTCCGGAACAGTTTCCGTACTTGTTTCTGTAATTACAGTACCCTCAGTGGCACTTTTAAGGGTAGCCTCGGGAGCAGACTGTTTATTCGGACAGATCTCCTCTTTCTGACAACTTGCTGCCACAAATACCAATGCTGCTATGTAAACAATCTTTTTCATGCGATAAACACTATACGAACAAATATACGCGATTTGATTTCATTAATCCAAATTTTCGAGTGGAATTTTGAGTAAAACGCGTGTTCCCTTGATTGTATTGTCAGGATTCATCATTTGAAAGGGGCCGATCAGTTCGTAATCTTTCTTTAAAATAGTGCGAATCAGTGAGATTCTCTTCGAGGTGATCTCCATGCCTTGCGATTTATGATCCCCACTGAAATTGGCCTTTTTCTTCATGGAAAAGTCGATTCCGATTCCGTTGTCGTCGATGCAGATCTCGAGTTGATTTGCCATTACTTTTAAGATCACGTCGATTCGTCCTTTTTTCGATTCATCCGGCAGGATCCCATGAATGATGCTGTTCTCCACAAAAGGCTGGAGTAACATCGCCGGAACAGTTACCGCATCGGTGTCGATGGCATCTGTATCTATGTGATACGTGAAGCGGTCTTTGAAACGCATGGCTTCCAACGAAAGATACAATTCCAAACGTTCCAATTCTTGGGTCAAGGA
>CAYRVL010000017.1:0-37049 GCA_964427665.1 uncultured Fluviicola sp.
TAGAAACGGTAATTTCGGAACAACAATAAATGAAACGGAAATGCAGGGAACACTCGCGCCTTGGTTGATCGGAACAGTTTTGCTGGCTTATTTTGGCTTGCTGATCCTGATCGCCTACCTGACGTCACGGAAAGCTACAACGGATTCGTTTTTCACAGGAAATAAGCAAAGTCCTTGGTATCTCGTTGCCTTCGGGATGATCGGCGCTTCTTTGTCCGGAGTAACATTTATATCCGTTCCCGGAAAGGTTGTGGGAGAAGGAATGGCCTATTTTCAGATCGTTTTAGGTTATGTCCTCGGTTATTTGGTCATCGCCAAAGTACTTATGCCGCTGTATTACCGCTTGAATGTAACATCTATCTACGAATACCTCAATCAACGTTTTGGTTTGATTAGTTACAAAACAGGTGCTGCATTTTTTATCTTATCCCGAACGCTTGGTTCTGCAACGCGCTTGTATCTGGCTACCGAAGTGTTGCAATTGTTCCTGTTTCAGGATTTGGGAGTTCCCTATTGGCTCACGGCTTTAACAACTGTTGCCTTGATCTGGGTGTATACGTTTAAAGGAGGGATCAAAACGATCGTTTATACCGATACTTTTCAAACGTTTTTCCTGGTATCTGCCGTGATCATTTGTACCGTGATCATTGCGCAAACCTTGGGTGTAGATTTCAGTGGATTGTACGACAAGATCACGAATACGCAAACTACGAACGGGTACAGCATGTCGCGTATCTTCTTCTTTGACGATCCGAACTCACCGCTGTATTTCTACAAACAATTCTTTGGAGGAATGTTCCTGGCAATTGCCATGACGGGATTGGATCAGGACTTGATGCAAAAGAACTTGACCTGTAAATCGATCGGAGATGCGCAGAAAAACATGTATTCATTTACGGCGGTGCTCGTGGCGACAAACTTTTTATTCCTACTCCTTGGTGGAGCCTTGTATGTGTATGCCAATGCGAAAGGGGTAGAACTTCCTGCCTTGACAGATCACACGTTTCCAACATTGGCTTTAAATAATTTCGGACCAATCGCTGGGATCTTCTTTTTGTTGGGGATCACGGCTTCGTCTTATGCGTCCGCGGATAGTGCTCTGGCAGCATTGACGACAGGATTTTGCATCGACTTCCTGAACTTCCACAAGCGAGAAGAATCAGAGAAGAAACGCTACAAATTGTGGGTGCACGTTGGATTTTCAGTTTTATTCTTACTGATCATCCTGGGCACAAAAGCTTATGTGGATTCACATCCGGGAACCGATCTTATTGGTTTGATCCTGAAACTGGCGGGCTATACATACGGACCTTTGTTGGGCTTGTTTGCCTTTGGATTATTCACAAAGCGCAAATTGAATGAAGTGCTTGTACCTGTTGTGTCTCTTTTGGCTCCGGCCATTTGTTACGTACTTTCGTTGTATGCTCAATCGTTTACCGGTGGCGTTTTACAAGCCAATGGCAAGTACCTCGGAGGATACGTATTTGGAAATGAATTATTGATCGTCAATGGCTTGTTGACCTTTATTTTCTTGTGGATGATATCCCGCAAAGTAAATGAAGCGCCTGTCATTGCATAATTGAATGGCTTATGTTGCATTTGCTTTTAAACGATAACGGGTTGCACTTGCGTTTTGCACCGCTTACATTGACACGTCCTTTAGGTGATGTACGCGTAGGGATTTTGACGAACAAAGAACGCTGGGAACGATGGATCCCGGAAGCAACGGTGTCGTTCATCACGGAATCTTATCTACAAAAGAAATTCCCTGAAATTCATGGACAAGAGGAGGTCGAGATCAATGCGGCAGTGATTCCGACGGAAGCCATTGCAGCTGCGGTTGTAAGCTTGGAAGCAGATCAGATCTTGATGGGTGAAAATACGTGGATCGCTCGACGTGGAAAGGCAAGTGAGAAAATTCAATTTACCGATCAACAGCCAATCATTTTGGAGCAACGTTGGGATCTGTTTCAACGCAATGATGAGGTATTGGTAGCGGATTATTTCTTCTTGACCGCCGGACGTGAATCGCAGGAACTTTCGGATACAAACACAGTTATCGGAAACCCCGACTGGATATTTCTGGAAGAAGGTGCACAGGTGGAAGGCGCTATGCTAAATACGACTAACGGTCCGATCTACATCGGTAAAGATGCTGAAGTGATGGAAGGATCCTTGATTCGTGGACCTTTTGCTTTGTGCGAACATGCCGGAGTAAAAATGGGGGCTAAGATCTATGGAGCAACTACCATTGGTCCGCACTGCAAAGTAGGTGGTGAAATTTCGAATTGCGTTTTCCAGGCATATTCCAACAAAGGACATGATGGCTTTTTAGGAAATTCTCTGGTTGGTGAATGGTGTAATTTCGGTGCCGATTCGAATACCTCCAATTTGAAGAATAACTATTCGTTGATCCGTTCATGGAGTTATGAGAAGGGGGAAGAAGTGGAAACCGGACTGCAGTTCATGGGAGTATGTATGGGTGATCATAGTAAAACTGCGATCAACACGATGTTGAATACAGCAACGGTGGTGGGTGTTTCCTGCAATATTTTCGGCGGTGGTTTCCCGAAGAAATTCATTCCAAGCTTTACATGGGGTGCCTGTGAATCGTCTGAACTATTTGATCTGGCGAAAGCAAAAGAGGCTGCATCCGCAATGATGTCACGTCGCCAAGTGGAATTCACGGATGGCGATCACGCGATCTTTGATCATTTGTTCCGCAATTAGAATTCAACTGTCATTTCGTCCTATTTTTTTTCGTGGCATAAGGCTTGACCATAAGCGTACGTCTATGTAAATAGGTCAAATCAAGGGCCTGTTAAAGACATGTACTGACAAATTGACGTTAAAAGAACATATTTCAATGAAAGATTCATTCGACAATGCCATCATAGTTTCAACAGGTATAGATGAAGATTCTGAGTTCTTGCCTTTGTTGACGCAAGATGACGAAGATAGCATGAACAAAGAGGTGTTTCCGGAAGACTTGCCGATCCTGCCTCTGCGCAATAATGTATTGTTTCCGGGTGTCATGATTCCGATCACGGTTGGTCGCGATAAATCATTGCGTTTGCTTCAAGATGCAAATTCCGGTAAAAAGATCATCGGAGTGGTGGCTCAGATCAATCAGGAAGAAGAAAATCCGGAGTTCAATGATCTGCACCGCATCGGTACAGTAGCGCAAATTGTGCGTATGCTCAAAATGCCGGATGGTAGTCAGACCGTTATCTTACAAGGAAAACGACGTTTCGAGATCGTTGAGCCTTACCAGACTGAACCGTACATGCGTGCGAAAGTCAATTTCTTGAAAGAATCCATTCCGCCAGCAGGAGACAAAGAAATGGATCTGCTTTTCCGCAATATCAAGGATCTGGCACTTCAGATCATCAAGGATAGCCCGAATATTCCTAGTGAAGCAGCATTTGCCATCGGAAACATCGAATCGTCTACCTTCATGGTGAACTTCATATCCTCCAATATGAACGCGGATGTGAAGAAAAAGCAGGAATTGTTGGAGGAATTGGATTTCCGCAAGCGTGCTCGCATGGTGGTTGAACACCTGAGTATGGAAGCGCAATTATTGGAGATGCGCAACGAGATCCAAACGAAAGTACGCGAAGATCTGGATCGTCAACAACGCGAATACTTCTTGCATCAACAGATCCGTACCATTCAGGATGAGTTGGGAGGAAATCCCCAAGAGCAAGATGTTCGGGAAATGCAAGAACGCGCCGCTACCAAGAAGTGGAATGAGACTGTAGCCAAATTGTTCAAGAAAGAGTTGGACAAGTTGCAACGCATGAATCCGCAAGGTGCTGAATATACGGTTCAATTGAATTACCTGGATACCTTATTGGATCTTCCTTGGAACGAATTTTCGGATGATAATTTAGACCTCAAGCATGCTTCCGAAGTATTGGAACGCGACCATTTTGGGCTAGAAAAAGTGAAGGAACGCATTCTCGAATACTTGGCTGTTTTGAAACTCAAAGGAGATATGAAATCGCCGATCTTGTGCTTTTACGGTCCTCCGGGAGTTGGTAAAACATCGCTCGGTAAATCGATTGCAGAAGCCTTGGGCAGAAATTACGTGCGCATGTCTTTAGGAGGGGTGCATGACGAAGCAGAGATTCGTGGTCACCGCAAAACGTACATTGGAGCAATGCCGGGTCGTGTGATGCAGCACTTGAAAAAATCAGGCTCTGCAAATCCGGTTTTTGTATTGGATGAGATCGATAAGTTAGGTCGTTCCAATCATGGAGATCCATCTTCTGCATTGTTGGAAGTATTGGATCCGGAACAAAATAGTGCGTTTTACGACAATTACATTGAAACAGAATTCGATTTGTCGAAAGTGATGTTTATCGCAACAGCGAATAGCTTGGCAACTATCCAGGGACCTTTATTGGACCGCATGGAGATCATTGAAGTGAACGGGTATACGATTGAAGAGAAAATAGAAATCGCGAAACGTCACTTGTTGCCCAAACAATTGGAGGCCCACGGAATTTCGCGCAAGCATTTGACGATCGATAAGAAAACCTTAGAGAAAGTGGTGGAATTGTACACCAATGAATCCGGGGTGCGTGGTTTGGATAAGCAATTAGCGAAATTAGCGCGTCACCGTGCGAAGCAAGTGGCGATGGAAGAAACCTACGATGTGAAAGTTTCTGTGGATCACTTGACAAGTATTCTTGGACCGGGAAGAGAACGCACCAAGTACGACAACAACAATGTTCCTGGAGTGGTGACCGGCTTGGCATGGACAAGTGTAGGTGGAGATATTTTGTTCATCGAATCCAGTTTGACAAAAGGGAAGGGTCGCTTGACACTGACCGGAAATCTCGGTGATGTCATGAAGGAATCGGCGATGATCGCTTTAGAATTCTTGAAATCGCACGCTGGATTATTGGGATTGGAGCAGGACAAGTTCGACGAAACCAATGTACACATTCACGTGCCTGAAGGTGCCACACCAAAAGATGGTCCGAGCGCCGGGATTACCATGTTGACGTCCATTGCAAGTTCGTTTACAGGTCGAAAAGTGAAGAAACAATTGGCGATGACTGGTGAAATTACGTTACGAGGTGAAGTGTTGCCGGTTGGCGGCATCAAGGAAAAAATTCTGGCTGCCAAACGCGCGAATATCAAAGAAATCATTTTGTGCGAACGCAACAGACAAGACGTTGAAGACATCACTGCGGATTACGTGAAAGGATTGAAATTCCATTACGTAAAAACCATGAAAGAAGTCCTAGACATTGCCTATGTCAAAAAATAAAGATAACGAAACCGACTTTGAATCATTGAAGTCGGTTTTTATACTTCCCCCTTTAGAGGGGGATTGAGGGGGGAGGTAGGAGACAAGTTAGGAAACATTATAAGCGAACAATCAAATTGATGTTTTTTGACTGAAATTTGTTTAGAATTGAATTTAAATTCATTTTCAATTCAAAAAATCCCTACTTTCATTCAATCTCAATTCGTTCATCATGTCGCTTAACATTGCCGGTGTTGTCATCACCAAAAACTACAACAATCAACTTCCTGAATTGGAAAAAGTGCTGGGCGAAAAATTGCATTTTGAAGAAGAAGTATGGTTTGAAGAAGCACTGGAAAGTTGGAAAAGCGATGCTTACTGCGATATTTATTTTGGCGAGAACTTCACTTTTTTGTTAGTCGATTACGGACGTGGAGGTTTTGAAATTCCTGTTCCCGAGCACGATTCCTTCTCGTTCATCTTATCAGAAGATTCGGATGTGTACAGCATTCACTATTGTAAGGATGAAAAAGTGATTCGCGCCTACACCTTTGCAGAAGGCGAGGTGAAAATCAATGAAGGGAAAACCTTGGTGGAAGAATTGGAAGCCAACGACATCGATAATATTTTGCGCATTTTTCAGCACCTTACTCAGCTCGATTTCGAAGAAATGGATCCAGAAGAAACATTTTACCGTTACCGTTTTGAAGCGAACGAAGAGGAGGTGCCAACCCGACCGTGGTGGAAGTTTTGGTAAAATGTTGGTTGGTTAAAAATTATTCTTTGGAATAATAGTTGCTAAGCTGCCAAAAACCAACAATCATGAAAGCAATCGTATTCGTATTCCTGTTGTTAGGAATTGTGGCTTGTCAGAAAGATAATCGAGTAAGTAGAAAATTAGACGGTACGTGGACAGCAGAAATCTTGTTTAACGATGTGCCGCAGAACAATGAATCTGCTACTTTTTCCTTCAACGACAATGGAAAAGGAGAGGGGACAGGTTCTTATGTAGTGGTCAACGGAGCGGAACAACAAGTAATTGGTATTGAGTATTTTATTAAAAACAATCGATTAACGATTTTATTCGACCAGCAACCGATGGTTTTTGAAATTGTTGAACAAAGCAATCGAGAATTGAAGTTGATGGATACACAAGGTGGAGTTACACTATTAAAAAAGAACGGTTGGTTGAATTAGTTAAATTTTTTTATCAATGTTTGATTTAATTCAAATTAATTTTTATTTTTAACATCGATTGATAATATCTGGCCAGCTTTTTTTTAATCAATTTAATAAACTAAATTCACTAAATTCAAATTTTATGAAAACCAATTTTTTATTGGTTTGTTCTTTAATGTCATCAGCGGCATTTGCAAATGATGAGTTAATTGTTACAAAAGAAAACGGAGGTATTTTTGGTTACAAAACCATTACTGAAACAATAGGAACTGGAGAGAATAGTGGCCAACATGGCCTATACTGTCAAGATCCGGGAAGAACAAGGTGTAGAACAAATTCAATTTCAGTTGTTGTTGATGAAACTCTATCTTTAGATTACACTGAATTTGAAAAAATCGAAGAGTTGGTTGAACAAGCATTGAAGGATTCTAACGGAGCTCCAGGGAGAATTAATTTTAATGGAAAAGCCATTGTTACTTATTCTTATGACGCTGATAAAGATAAATTAGTTTTTACAATTTATTCAATTTTAGAGGCTCAAAATTTAAATCTTATTTAGTATGAAAAAGTTAGCTGTTTTGTTGGCTTTATCACCTTTATTTCATGTTTCTTTCGCAGCAGACGTGATTATCAGGGATAATGGAGGTTTTTTTGGTTATAAGTATGTGACGTATACTTCTGATTCACAGAGTTCATTACTTCATTGTAAAGATCCAGGGAAATCAAGTTGTAATCGTTCAAATGCGGTTAGTTCAATAGGTTTAACTGAATTTGATTTTAGTCGAATAGATGATCTCATATATAATGAGCTTAGAAATGAACGAAATATTGGAAGTTTTTATTATTCATCCAATTATTATGTTGATTTTAAATTTGACTTAGATTTGGATAAACTGATTTACACCGTTTATACTTTACAAGAAGCTAAAGATGCAAATCTTATTTAATTTTACGATTTGGGCATTTGTTTTACAAATGCCCATTTTGATGAATGCTCAAACAAACATTTCAATTCATGTTGAAAAAAATGATATTCTACAAACGAATATTGAGAAACTAAACTTTTTTGGGGTGTGCAGTTCTAACAACACTACCCATAACGTAATTGTTAATAAAATCTCTTCCAATCGTAAATTTTTAATTCGTTCCCTGTATTCAAATCAATACTCAGAAATGAAGGTTTTAAAAGATAAGCGGTCAGAAATTTTATTTTCGGATTGGATTTCAAGTGCAACTTTGATAGAAAATCATTATTTACTTGTTACAAATAACCATCTAATTTTCTGTTCTATAGATTTTGAAAAATTAGAGTTGAGCATTTTAAATGTCTTCAAAAACGAAAATAATTATACGTTTTCTAAACAACTTGGGGAGGATGTATTTTTGTCATGTTATTATAATTTTCATCCTTTAGATGCCAAATACAAGCACATTTGGGCGATATTTGATGTTACTGAATCTAAAATTGTTAACGAAACGGTAATGAAGAACTATGATGTTACTTTTACCCATTTTGTCAATCAGTTTTTTGATGTGTTTGATGACAAAATATTGTTTTCAGAATCATTGAATTATCGAATTGGAATTTA
Organism: uncultured Fluviicola sp.; assembly: GCA_964427665.1. Lineage (GTDB taxonomy): Bacteria > Bacteroidota > Bacteroidia > Flavobacteriales_D > Crocinitomicaceae > Fluviicola. Next base: position 8,032 of record CAYRVL010000017.1, read on the forward strand.
CAATGAAAAGTTTCAGTTAATCGATTCTATAGTAAGTAATGAATTGGATGAAAATAAGTCGTTTTATAAACAGCTCAATTCAGAGTTAATTGAATCCAAGGAACAAATTGAATTGCTTAAACAACAAGATGATAGTTTGTTTACACGAATTATAAAGGTTTATGCTTTGAGTGAAAGTGAAGTTTTGATATTGTTAAAGAAAAAAGGAAATGTTGGTTTTCAATTTGATTATTGGAAAAAAGAGCGTAAGAAATGGATAAAAAAATCAAGTTCCAGTTTTTCAAGTTGGTATACAGTAGGAAAACCTTATTCGGCAGAAAATTATAATATAGTATCGGAGTTTTTTCAGAATAGATCGGATTTGAATTACCTAGGAAATAATACTTTCGAATACATTTATCACCCTTATGTACCAACCGTTGAAACCGATCAATTTGATTCTCAAAAAGATTTTTTAACTCCACAAAACAATAATTTAATCAAGCACAGAAATGAAATGGGTATTAAGCACATTACTGTTGATTTTTAGCTTTCAGTTTTTAGTCGCACAAGTTCCTGATACTATCTATGATTTAAATCTGAACGCGCAACCTAGTTCGAATATTAGTGGCGGAAAGTTTATATTAATAAATAATAATTCATGCGTAAGTTGTGTGGATTATGTTGTAAGTTGCGGATTTTCAAATGATATAGTAATTCTCGTAAATCAGTTTAGTTTGTCGGAAGTTATGGCTATCGTAGACCAATACAGCTTGTATGAACAAAATGTATATTTTTCAGTCTTAAATCCATCGAATAAAATGGAAAAAAGCCCTATGATTGTTAAGAATTATAGCAAAATTGTGGCGTTTTCAGAGATAGATAAAATAAGCAACAATTTTAGGCTAGCGAAAGAAGAGTTTATGTTGAAAATTGAAAGTGAGATAATTTCAAAATGATCGTTTTTTTCTGACTTCTCAATTTATCGAAATTGTAAAACAATTGCAGAGCCATTGAAGAAATTCAGTGGCTTTTTTGTGCTCTAAACTATTCTCAACCCACATTTTCGTTAACTTTAAATCCATGAAATTGAAACAAGTCAGCTTAGAACAAATCAACGCATTCAATGCGAATACCTTAATGGAACAACTCGGAATTGAGTGCATTGAATTGGGAGATGATTTTGTAAAAGCAAAAATGCCTGTTGATCACCGAACACACCAGCCCATGGGATTGTTACATGGAGGTGCAAGCGCAGCATTGATCGAATCCATTGGTTCCATGGGATCTACGTTGTTGTTGGATTTATCGAAAGAAGTTCCCGTTGGATTGGAGGTCAATGCGAATCACATCGGTGGTGTGCGTTCCGGATTCGTGATTGCAACTGGTAAAATTGTTCATGCCGGACGACGAACGCATTTGTGGCAGGTCGACATTCACGATGAAGAAACCGGAAAACTGGTTTGCACGGGACGTTTAACGATCATGGTGGTACCTAAATAGCTATGGATACATTGATCTACCGCTTACCGGAAACAACCGATCTGGTCAAGCGACAAGGCGTTTTTGAACCATGTACAACGAGTCAGGAGATGTCGGGGTTTCTGGTTACAGATTTTCTGCATCAGCGCGTATTCGCATTTCAGGATCATGGAACGTTAACGGAGCGACAGTGGCATGATCTACCCGAAAAACCAGTTGTCATTTCTCCGAGAGATTATCAGATCGAAGCACAAGGCATGTTGCACGCATTTCCGGTTATGGGAGTGCAAAAAGCGGTGTATTCTCGCGTGAAACATGTACCCTTTGATTGGCGTCATGCGGAATTGTTGGTGGAGAAATTAGCTCAAGAATATCCCAAAGCATTCGTTTATCTGATCAGTAGTTCGTGTTTTGGAACATGGGTTGGTGCTACGCCGGAAGTGTTGTTGGAACGTACCGGATTGCAAGTGAAAACCGTTGCTTTAGCAGCTACAAAACCACTTGCCGATGAATCGGAATGGAACCAAAAAGAGTTGGAAGAACACCAATTCGTGGTGGATGCGCTGGATGAGGTCTTGCGACGAAATAACTGTTTTTCAATCGAGAAAGAAGGTCCCAAGGCACACGTTGCCGGACCGGTCAAACATCTGATCACGTATTTTTCAGCCTTGTTGTCTGAACCAAACGCCTGGAAATTAGCCATGGACATGCATCCAACTCCAGCGGTTTGCGGAACTCCCAGAATGGCGGCACTCGATCTGATCGCTTCCCGTGAAATGCACGATCGGGAATTGTATACCGGCATGATTGGAATTTTTGGGGAGGAAGCCAAGTTGTTTGTCAATTTGCGTTGCGCACGACTGACCCCTGACATGGCTTACTTGTTTCTTGGCGGTGGATACACGATCGATTCTATTCCTGATCTGGAATGGGAGGAAACCGAAAATAAAGCAAAAACCTTGTTGCGTGTCATGCAAGAATTGGCATGATCGCCAGTTGAATTATTCCCTTTTTCAGCATGTGTAGGCAATAAAATGTCGTATTTTTACAGGCATGATTTCAAGTGCAAAATTGGAAGTTCAGTTGCTCGTTGATGCCTGCAAACGGGTTGGAGTAACGCGTGTTGTGTTATCACCCGGTTCGCGCAATGCACCGCTTTCCATCGCCTTTGATGAGGATGAACATTTTGAAATGTTTGTAATCCCGGATGAGCGCTGTGCTGCTTTTTATGCCTTGGGAATGGCTATGCAAAGTGGTCACCCTGTTGTTCTTGCCTGTACTTCCGGTTCTGCTCCATTGAATTATTATCCGGCAGTGGTGGAAGCTTTCTACCAACGCATTCCATTGATCGTACTTACGGCAGATCGCCCGGAGGAATGGGTAGATCAGGGTGATGGACAAACGATTCGTCAGCGAAATGTGTTCGGTGAACATGTTGTGAAAGCCGGTCAGCTTTTGGAGATCCATACCGAAAATCAACGTTGGTACGCCGAACGAATTTTAGCGGAAACTTTTCAAGCAGCGATCGGTCCGTCGAAAGGTCCGGTGCATATCAATGTGCCACTGAGCGAACCGCTGTACGAAACGACGGATCAGCTGCATACCTTGTCTTCTTGGATCCACGCAGCGCATGAAGAACGCTCATTGACGGATCAAGAGCAGACGCGCTTACGCATCCTGTGGAAAAATGCATCAAAACGATTGGTGATCATCGGACAGATGGCTCCAGATCCGAAATTGCAAGATGCGCTGAACGAATTGATCAAAGATAATTCGGTCGCTATTTTGGTGGAACATACATCTAATATGCAGCATCCGTATTTTGTTTCGTGCATCGATCGGGTGCTCGGAGCGATGCATGAAGATGACCTTGCAGCTTTGAAACCGGATTTGATCGTGTCGCTTGGCGGCGCCGTTGTTTCGAAACGGATCAAGCGGTTCTTGCGTGCTTCCGACGCTCCGGTAGTAAAATTTGGAACGGATTTCCCGTGGATGGATACCTTTCAGCATTTGGTGTATTCTAGCCAGATTTCGGCTGCAGCAGGTGTTCGGTTGTTAACTGCTTGGGATTTGGAAAAACCAGTGTTCTCCGGTTATGGTTCGGCTTGGAATAAACTCTCTTACGAAGCTGCTAAGCGGCATGAAGCGATCTTGCCAACCGTGCCTTTCTCAGATTTGCGCGTCATGCAAACGATCTTGGACGTGATTCCCGATGATACGCAGTTGCATATTTCCAACAGTTCGATGATCCGTTATGCCTTGTTGTTCGATCCGATCAAAAGTTTGATATATCGTTGTAATCGAGGAACCAGCGGGATTGATGGAAGTACTTCAACAGCTTGTGGTGCTGCCTTGGCAGATTCCAAACACGGTCATGTATTAGTTACCGGCGATCTGTCATTTTTTTACGATTCCAACGCTTTTTGGTCGAAATCATTACCGGCAAACCTGCGGGTGATTGTCGTAAACAATGGAGGAGGCGATATTTTCAGCATCATTCCCGGACCTTCATCCACGGCACAACATAAAAAGATCTTTATTGCTGAGCAAGAGTTTACAGCAAAAGGAATTTGTGAATCCTATGATATAGCATATTATTCGGCGCACAATGAGGAGGAATTGGATGCGCTTTGGTCGGAATTCTTTGATGAACCCGAAAATGGAAGACCGAAATTGTTGGAGGTGATGACGATGAGGCTCAACAACAGCGCGATCCTGGATGCGTATTTCCGAAAACTGAAGGAAAAGGAATAAAAAAAGAGAGTCCGAACTGTAAAAACTACTACGAAAAACAATCCGGAGCTCTCTGATTGGTTTGAATGCCGAAATACTTCGACAGGGTTTAATTAGGACTAATTTAACGGAAAATTTCTGGAAGAACAAATCAAATGTTCCTTCTTGTCTTTTTTAACCTAATTTTGGAAACGACATCATGTCGAGATTGTTTAATTGGATGTATTTTTGTCCGAAATATTTGAACTAGTGGAATACTTTGAAATCTTAACTACCGGAACCGGTATTTTTTACTTGGTTGTCTTAACCCTTTTGGAAATTGTTTTAGGGATTGATAACATCATTTTTATTTCGATCATCACAGATAAATTGGTGAAGGAAGATCAGCGCAAAGCCCGCGTACTTGGTTTGAGCTTGGCCTTGATCATTCGTATTTTGATGCTGAGTGTCGTTTCGTGGTTGATGACCTTGGACGAACATCCGTTTTTGACCGTGGCAGGGGTTGAATTCACAGGACATAGTTTGGTATTATTACTCGGTGGGCTTTTCTTGATCTACAAATCGGTGACAGAAATGCATTCCAGTGTGAAAGGTCATGAAGAGCACGGGACAAAATCGCGTAAAAAAGTGCGGTTAAGTAGTGTGATCTTCCAAATTGTGATGGTGGATTTCATCTTTAGTTTTGACTCCGTGATTTCAGCGATTGGTATGACGAACGACATTTCTCATGAAGCACACGGTAATCCATTGGTGATCATTGTTGCAGCAGTTATCATTTCAATGATCGTCATGTTGTTGTTCGCTAAGCCGATCAGTGATTTTATCAATGCGCGTCCAACGATCAAGATGATCGCACTCGGATTCTTGGTTACGATCGGAGTCTTGTTGATCGCAGAGTCATTCGGACAGCACATTCCAAAAGGATATATCTACTTCGCGATGTGTTATGCCTTGTTGGTAGAATTCCTGAATATTCGCATGCGCCGTAACAAAGGAGTGAACGAGTAATGACACCCGAGGAGGTCTTGCGTTTTTTTGAAGTGCAAGCACTGGAGGACGCACTGGATGTGTACGAAGAACGTCTTTTCGAGATAAAAAAAGAGTTACTTCAAAAGCCATTGCTTCAGGCAATTTTGCGGTCACGAAAAGAGAAATTGAAACGCTTGAGCGAAGTAGAATCTGTTCTCTTCGACCTGCACGTCCCCGAACCTCTTGAATTTTCGGTGGGAGCATTCCAGGCATCGCCAGCCGAAAATTGGCAACGATACAGCGTGTTGAAGCAACAGTGGAAACAGCAATTGATGTCGTTTACCAGAGCATCGGAAGTGTTGACTTGGTTGGATGCGGGAGCGAATTTGGAACGAAACATGTCCGAAAGTATTCCTGCAATGAACTTTAGTGGGGTAGAACCTGTTTTTGGGAAAGAACCAGACCCGATGGACATGGAAACCGGTTTTCGGATGATAGAAACGGCTGGTTTCAGCTCCTGGAACGAAGTGTATGCACATCGGGCAAGTTTTGAACCCGAATTTTTGATCGGTTTGGATCGTTTGTCCCTGATCGCAAAATATATATGACATGAGTACTGATCCTTTTGCACGCTTACGTGAACAGTTAGCATTACAAGAATGGCCGGATGTTTACTTTTTTAAATTCATCGTCCCGAACGATCCGCATTCCTTGGCTCAAGCTACGGCTTTGTTCACGGAAACAGCTGATGTCAGTTTCCATCAGTCCAGCACAGGGAAATATATCAGCGTGAGTGCAAAAGAAATGATGTTGGATGTGGAGTCGATCATTGAAGTTTACGTGCGTGCCAGCACTATTAAAGGAATTGTATCGCTATGAAAAAGAAAGCCATTATTACGATGTTGGGGCTGAGTTTAGCTCTGAGTATTTTGATCCTGATCCGGGTAAATTTTATCAAAGGAGTGCGTACCTGGGAATCCCATGTATTTGCGGTGTTGATCGTCGTCGTAGCCATAACCTTGTTGGTTGTCGCCTACAAATCCTTGTTGCGCAACATGCAGAAAGGGAAAGTGGACCAAAAGAAATATGCGGTCCTCTTTGATTTAGAGAACAATCAGGTTTCTGGGGAAGTGGAATTTTATTTCACCTTAGAAGAAGAGAAACCAGTGCGTTTTATCATGCTCGATAGCAATATGCAAGAGGTGTGCGAGGTGGTTTCTGGGAATTATGATGCCGGCGGACACATCGTGCGATTTAACGTCAATACCTTAGCTCCGGGAGTTTATTTTTACTCCATCGTGACAGATAACCAGCGCTCGATGAAGAAAATTATGGTTCAGCATGACAATCTGACAGCATAAATTGGATTGGCAAAGGGTTTGTCAAGTAAAAACAAATAGTAACTTTATACCGACTATAGGAGTCGAATTAAATTGAACAGATTATGGCATTAGAAATTACAGATGCAAACTTCGAAGAAGTTGTATTGAAATCAGACAAACCGGTAATGGTTGATTTTTGGGCAGAATGGTGTGGACCTTGCCGTTTGTTAGGGCCTATCGTTGACGAAATGTCCGGAGAATACGAAGGTCGTGCAATTATCGGTAAGGTAAATGTTGACTTGAATCCGGGTGTATCCGCTCAGTTTGGAATCCGCAATATTCCTACAGTGATCTTTGTAAAAGGTGGAGAAATCGCTGATAAATCAGTTGGAGCTGTGCCAAAAACACAGTTGACAACGAAATTAGACGCATTGCTCTAAGATAAATAGTCATTATGTTGAAAGGCTTCCGTAATTTTGGGAGCCTTTTTTATTTTCCGGTATGAAGAATTTTTTACGTCGCTTAAAGTTTTACGGGTTGGGTTTTGGGATCGGACTCATTTTTGTGTTTTTCTTTTTTCGCAATCGCGGATGTTCCTGGTTACCTGAAAATCGCGTGAAGAACACGATTTTGGGGAAAGTGCTGGTGATCGAAGAATCGCAAATGCGCAAGTTGATGCAGAACGGACTCACAGAAAAAGATGCGGTCAATTTCCTGAATGATGGCGACGTGAATTTCGGTTCAAGCAAAAAACAGGGAAATCCACAAGTTTACGAAGTAGAGAAAGAAATCGCTGGAAAAACTTTCAAACTATGGTTTACTTTGCCCAAAGACGGCTACATTTCTGAAGTCATCTGGCCGGCTGGTTCCATTCAAAAAGCAGGAAATTCCAAGTCGGGGATCGGCAAAATGGTTGCTTTTCCGAAAGTGGAGAATTTGGTGTATTTGGATGCCAATCCGGAGTTTACCAAGGAGTTGAAAAGTTTGGGGCTGAACACCCCAAAAACAGTGCTCGCACGAATGAAAACAAGCGGACAGATCGATTTTTCTCAATCACATCTGGATATTCAACCTCTTCCGGAACATTATGTGATCTTTACGAATAAAAAAGGACAGGAATTGCGAGCTGTAACTACTTGGTACAAAGAGCACATTCAATTTTATTCCTTCGTAAAGGACAGTGTCAGATAAATCACGAAGAAATAAAGGTTGAACTGTTAATTTTTCCCGATAAACGGCATCGCTCTGCGAAGTGAAATTACTACATTTGTCGAATGGAATTTTCGGCACTTCAAATTGCTACGATCTTAAACGGAGAAGTAGTTGGTAATCCTGATGCTGTTGTATCAGGCTTGGCAAAGATCGAGGAGGGTATCCAAGGGATGCTTTCGTTTTTGTCGAATCCAAAATACGAAGAATACATCTACACGACCGGTGCAAGTATTTGTATCGTCAATAAATCGTTTGAACCAGCAAAACCACTCCCTGAAACATTGACCTTGGTAAAAGTGGAAGATGCATATGCATGCTTTGCAAAACTACTGGAGGTGTACAATCAAATGCGTCAGAAACAACCGAAGATCGAACAGCCTAGTTTTATCGCGGAATCTGCTCAGGTGGGTGAGGGCTTGTACTTAGGTGCATTTGCTTACATCAGCGACGGTGCAGTGATCGGAAAGAACGTGAAGATCTATCCAAATGCCTTCATCGGTGAAGGAGTAACGATCGGAGACGATTGTGTGATTCATGCCGGGGTGAAGATCTATGCCGATTGTAAGATCGGAAATCGCTGCGTGCTACATGCAGGCGTAGTGGTTGGAAGTGACGGATTTGGTTTTGCACCGGATGAAAAAGGGGTGTTCTCCAAAGTGCCGCAGATTGGAAATGTGATCTTGGAAGATGACGTGGAGATCGGTGCCAATTCGACCATTGATTGTGCGACTATGGGATCGACGATCCTGCGTACAGGAGTAAAGATCGATAACTTGGTTCACTTGGCGCATAATGTAGAGATCGGCGCGCACTCAGCCATGGCGGCACAAGTGGGCGTAGCAGGTTCAGCGAAGATCGGAAAACACGTGATGGTGGGTGGTCAAGCAGGAATCAGCGGACATTTGCACATTGCTGACGGAACAAAGATCGTTGCACAATCCGGAATTCCAAATACTGTGAAAAAAGCGGATACCCTGATGGGATCTCCGGGGATTCCAATCGAAGATTTCAAAAAATCCTATTTCGGATTCCGCAAACTGCCATTCCTGTTGAATAAAGTGAATGAGTTGGAACAAAAAATTAAATCTCTTACAAAAACTGCAGAATAATGGCAGATAAACAGCATACGCTCAACGAGAAGATCGTTTTTACAGGTGTGGGATTGCACACAGGAGAAAAAGTGACGATGGAGATCCATCCGGCTCCGGAAAATCATGGATACAAATTCCAACGTGTGGATCTGGAAAAACAACCGATCATAAAAGCCGACGCTGACTTGGTGGTTTCTACGGAGCGTGGAACTACCTTGGAAGCGAATGGAGCGCGCGTTTACACCACCGAGCACGTGCTTGCTGCCTTGTATGGAATGCAAGTCGACAACGCCTTGATCACCTTGACTGGGCCCGAAATTCCGATCATGGATGGAAGTTCTTTGCCGTTCGTGAAAGAAATCATTCGCGTTGGGTTGAAAGAACAAGATGCCGACCGCGATTATTTTGAGTTGACAGAAAACTTGAAGTGGGAAGATGTCGATAAAGGCATTGAGATATTAGCTGTTCCTGATCAAAATTACCGCATCACGGTAATGGTTGATTACAATTCTCCGGCATTGGGAACGCAGCATGCAAGTATGTATCAGATCACCGATTTTGAAAAGCAGATCGCACCGTGTCGCACCTTCGTTTTCTTACGCGAACTCGAATTCCTGGCTTCCAATAACCTGATCAAAGGGGGAGATTTGGATAATGCGATCGTTTTGGTAGAGCGCAATGACGTTTCTCAGGAAGAGTTGGATGCCTTGGCGAAAAAATTAGGAAAAGATACCCTTTCCGTGAATTACGACGGAATTGGAGTTTTGAATAGTATCAAATTGCAATTCGAGAACGAACCGGCACGCCATAAGTTGTTGGATATCGTTGGAGATTTAGCCTTGGTTGGAAAACCGATCAAAGCGCATATTTTGGCGGCTCGTCCGGGTCATTCTGGAAATACGCGTTTTGCGAAAGTATTGAAAGAACAGATCAAAAAACAAGCGGCAGAAGGTCGTTATTTTGATTTGACGAAAGAACCGCTATACGATATCAATGACATCGAGCGTATGTTGCCGCACCGTTATCCATTCTTGTTGGTTGACAAGATCATGGAGATCAATGACGAAAGCATCATTGGGGTGAAGAATGTTACGATGAACGAGCCGATGTTCCAAGGGCATTTCCCGGGGAATCCGGTGTTTCCGGGTGTTTTGCAGATCGAAGCTACAGCGCAAGTGGGTGGGATTTTCGCCTTGAGCAAAGTAGAAGATCCGCATTTGTACTCCACGTACTTCATGAAGATCGATAACGTGAAATTCAAACAAAAAGTGTTGCCTGGAGATACCTTGGTATTCGAATTGAAATTGATGTCGCCGATCCGTCGTGGATTGGTTCAAATGGCCGGACAAGCTTTCGTTAACGGTAAATTGGTGATGGAAGCAGAAATGTTGGCACAAGTAATTAAAGATAAAGAACCTGCATGATTAGTCCATTAGCACAAGTCTCAACAAAAGCCCAAGTGGCAGAAGGAGTGATCATCGACGCTTTCAGTACTGTTCACGATGACGTAGTGATCGGAGCTGGAACGCATATCCATCCCAATGTGACCTTGTATCCGGGAACTCGAATTGGCGAAAATTGCCAGATCTTTCCCGGAGCGGTAATTGGTGTCGTGCCTCAAGATCTGAAATTCGATGGAGAATATACAACTGTCGAAATTGGCGATCGTACGGTTATTCGCGAATGTGTGACCATTCACCGCGGAACAAAAGACAAGTGGAAAACGTCGGTGGGAAGCGATTGCTTATTGATGACTTATGTGCATATTGCTCATGATTGCGAGATCGGTGATCATGTTATTTTGGCTAGTTATACCGGTTTATCTGGTCACTGTGTTATTGAGGACTGGGCGATCTTAGAAGGTCGTTGCGGGACTCAACAATTCATTCATGTAGGCGCACATGCATTCATCGCCGGTGGATCGTTGATCCGTAAAAATGTACCGCCCTACGTGAAAGCTGCCCGCGAGCCGCTAACGTATGCAGGAGTAAATTCCGTTGGATTGCGCCGTCGTGGATATACCGATGAACAAGTGCGTGAAGTGGAAGATATCTACCGCACACTGTATGTACAAAACAGCAACTTGTCAAAAGGAATCGAACAAGTGAAAGAAAATATGCCGGAAACGGTTATCCGAAACCGCATTTTGTCTTTCATTGAGAAATCAGACAAGGGAGTTATCCGCGGAATGATTTAAGCTTTCAAGAGTTTACGTGATTTTGATTGTGGAAAGTCAGTACTGGTCGATGCGTGTAATGTACATTTGAACGAATTGAACTGAAAACGACATGCTTTCCAAAAAAACGAAATACGCACTGCACGCCTTGACATACTTGGCAAAGAAAGAAGGAAAAGAACCGACGTTGATCGTTGAGATCGCTGAAAAGGCCAATATCCCGCGCAAATTTTTGGAAGCGATCTTGTTGGATCTGAAAAAACAAGGTGTTTTAACTTCGCGCATGGGAAAAGGTGGCGGTTATCTGCTACGCATGGAACCAAAAGATATTCGTTTATCGACAATCATTCGTTTGTTCAATGGCCCCATTGCTTTGTTACCCTGTGTGAGTTTGAATTACTATCAAGCTTGTGAGGAGTGTGTGGACGAAAAGAAATGTGGACTGAACAAGGTTTTTGTAGATGTCCGAAACGAAACGTTGCGCATCCTAGAAAATAAATCGATACAAGATATTGTAGATCAAGAAATATAAAGAACAGATTGGTACACAGAGGAGAAATTTTGGAGTTGCAGATCGAAGATCTGGCATTTGGAGGTCAAGGAATCGCGCGTTTGCGCAATGCCGATGGTGAGTTTGTGCTTTTTGTTGAAAACGCCTTCCCGGGTCAGTTGGTGCGTGCGAAAGTGGAGAAAAAGCGCAAGCGTCATGCGGAATGCAAGTTGTTGGATGTAATCCAGCGCTCCCCACAGGAAGTAAGTTTACCTTTTCAAGAAATTTCAGGAGCTCCGTATTTATTTGTTCCGATCGAGATCCAACAGACCTATAAGCAAAAGACTACGCTGGATGTGTATCGTCGCATTGGCCGTGTTTCAGATCCGGCATCTCTATTCGATGAGTATATTTCCTCTCCGGAAGTTTTCTTTTACCGCAACAAGATGGAGTACAGTTTTTCCTGTATCGAACATGTTCCGGAAACGGGAGAAGAGATTGACAATGCTTTCGCGCTTGGATTTAAACGCCGCGGTACGTGGTGGAAAGTTGAAAATCTGAATAAGCCAAGTGGTTTGTTTGATGAGCAATGGGAAACGTTGTTGCCGGAGTTCCGTGAATTTCTGCGCAATTTTGGATTGCCTGCCTGGCATCCCCCGAAAAAAGAAGGGTTTTTCCGTCATATCGTCGTTCGAAAATCATTTGATCAAGATCAGTTGTTGATCCATTTGGTTACCTCGTCAACTGGTTTGAAGAAGTTCGATGCAGAGGCAACAACCAGGTTTCTTCAAGATAAACTAGGAAAGCGTCTAGCAGGTTTTTGGCATACCATTAACGATAATATCGCCGATCGCGCGAAGATTGAAAATGGAACTTCCAAATTGCTGTGTGGCGAAGCGGTAGTCGTTGAAAAGATGCTGGGCTTGTCCTTTGAGATCAGTATGGAAAGCTTTTTCCAAACCAATCCGAAGTGTGCCGAGCTTTTATACACCAAAGCCATCGATTACGTTTGTGAACACGTATCAGAGAACGGAGTGATCATGGATCTGTTCTGTGGAACGGGAACGATCGGACAATTGATCGCTCAGCGTGTACAAGCCAAGGAGATCATTGGTGTAGACATCGTAGAAGAAGCGATTGAAGATGCGAAACGCAATGCAGCGAACAACGGATTTGATCATTTGCACTTCTTCGCAGCAGATGTAGGGAAATTCTTGTACCAACATCCGGAATATCAAGGAAAGATCGGTACGATCGTCTTGGATCCGCCGCGCGCTGGAATCGCACCTAAAACTTTGTTGAAAGTGATCGCATTGAATGCCAAACACCTGGTTTATATTTCATGCAATCCGGCAACCCAGGCTCGCGATACGGAAACTTTGGAACAGCATGGGTACAAACTGACAAAGTTGAGCTTTGTGGATCAATTCCCGCACACCAGCCACATCGAAGCAGTTGCCTTGTTCGAAAAGCAGGATTAAATTCAGTTTATTTTCCTTTAGCTTTCACCACGATCAATATGGTGTAGAGCATGATCTTAATGTCCAATGCAATGGAACGGTTGTGCAAATACAGTAAATCGTATTTCATGCGCTGTATCATCTGTTCCACGTTTTCAGCATAGCCGTATTTGACTTGTCCCCAAGAAGTGATTCCCGGACGTACTCGTGTCAATTCCAGAAATTGCGGTTCGTGTTGTACGATCTGATCAATGTAATATTGACGTTCCGGTCGTGGACCAACCAGTGACATATCTCCTTTCAATACATTGAAGAATTGCGGGAATTCATCGAAACGCAATTTGCGCATAAAGCGACCGATGGGAGTGATGCGCGGATCATGTGAGCTGGATAATTGAGGTCCCGCCTTTTCAGCATCTACATACATCGTTCTGAATTTGATGATCTTAAAAGGCTTTCCATTCAATCCGATGCGCTCCTGTAAAAAGAAGATCGGTCCGGGTGATGAAAGTTTTACCGCGATAGCTAAAAAGAGGTAGATCGGGATCAGTAGGATGATTGCAATAATTGATATGACGATATCCATGATGCGTTTCACGAACTGCTGCCACGGTGGCATTACTTCGGCGTTCAACTCCATGAGGAGCGCTCCGAAAATATTGTTCAATTTTACAGATCCGGAAAGGATGTCAAACATGTCCGGTAATACCTTGATGACGATCCGATTGTGGTTGATCCGAGAAATGATCGAGCGCAATCGTTCGTGTTCAGTTGTTTCCAAAGCGATGATCACTTCCTCTATATCGTTGTCGGCATTTACTTTTTCCAACTGATCCACGTGTCCGAGGTAAGGGATCTCACTTTGCAGGAGGGTGTCAATACCATTCAAGTTGACGAATCCGATAAATTGATTGCCACCGCTTTTTTGTAGACTTTCGATCTCGCGGTATATGCTCACTGCTTTTTCAGATCCACCGATCAACAAGGTTCGAAAACCATCTTTTCGCTGGTGAATACGGCGTACTTGTATACTGGTTAAGATCAGTCGGAAGATCAAGGTTAGCGAAAAATGAAAGAGCGCTAGCGCCAGTAACGATTGATAGTAATGTTTGTAGCTGGTAACGTCGTCGTCCAAAAGCAAGGCAAAGAATAGGACTATGGAACCAAAAATCGTTGCGAAGGCTGTTAAAGAAAGGATCTTTAAACGGTACAATCGGCGAATATCGGTATATGTTCCTTGAACAGTGTAGAACAATAACCAAAGCACAGGTATGCAAGCGATGCCATAGTAGAAATTGGCATTGATATCAAACGAAACACCTTCTACATACGTTTTTCGGAAATAGTAGAAAAGCGCCCATGCCATTAAAGCTGTTAGCCAATCACTGAATATGAACAAGATCCGGAAAAAGGAACGCATGGGGGACTTAGAAATAGACGATGTGTATGTTGTCGATATAAACGTCGGCAGTGGATTGATTTTCCGGTAATTGAGCGGTTAAATATTGTTTAAAGAAAACAGCATTCGTAGAATAGGAAATGACTTCCGACAATTGGATATAGATCTTTTTCCATTGCATGGAGCCGGCGTCTTGAGCATTCATGGACACATTCGGATTATCTTTTGTCGATCCATCCTGGTTCAATGCTTTCACACCGGTTAAGATCCCCGTAGAATTGCGATAGGAAACTTCCAGATACACTTCTGATCCTTTCGGCAATGCCAATGCTTCCGTCGTTACTCCGATCCAAATTGGATCTGTAGCGTTCAAGCTAACATGTCCGTAAGTTCCTGAAAGGGCAATGGCGCTATTACTAGCATACGACATCGATGCAGCAGACAGTGGATCCTCATCCAGTTTGATATTGGATGATTCAAAATCCTCAATCCAAAAATTGGTAGCGCTGTTATAGCGTGTCTTTGGGTTGAAGGTATAGGTTTGCCCGGACACCAAATTCATGGTAGTGTCCACCGGATCCATGAAAGGATAGATCTTTTTGGTTGCTGAGATCCCATTGTTACGGATGGCAGGGTAGAGTTGAATGTTCTTTGCGTCACCACTAATGAGCACAGGGATTTTACAAGGAACTTCGAAACAACCAATGATCTTGTTGTCTACGTAAACCCAAACATCGGTGAAGTTGTGTGATAAGTATTCCGGTTCTTCGTTATTGATCGCTAGATCCGGATTTGATTCAATGGTCCATTCGTTTATCTCTAACCAGATCGGTTGTGGATTGTTGCGTACACAGCCGTTCAAGAGCAGTCCGAGTAAACCAAAAATGATGAAAATTCTCATGGGCAGCATGTCTTTCAGCTAAACGCAAAGGTACGTTAATTATTGTCGAGAGCAGCCATAAAAGTAGATTTCAATTTCTCGCTAATGCGGGTCGCAAGGTCCAGGGCGCGATACGCATCGTCAATGGAAACAATAACCTCCTGATTTTCAGTGATTGAACGGTGGAACGAACGCAATTCTTCTAAAATGGCATTGCTGTTTTCAACTTGTGGTCGGGTGGAGACGAAGTGTTTGGTATCATTGATCGCCATGACATGATCCATTCCGGCAGGAACCGTTTGGGTTACCTGAATGTGCTCTACTTGATGGTGCAGAAAATCTACAGAAAGGTATCCATTTGGTTGAAAAACGCGCATTTTACGCATGTTAACGGTCGATACTCGGGAGGTGGTAAGGTTTGCAACACAACCGTTGTCAAATTCGATACGTGCAGAAGCCATATCCGGAGTATCTGAAACTACAGCTACGCCATTTGCGCTGACTCGACGGATACTCGAATTCACGAGACTGAGCACAATGTCGAGATCGTGGATCATGAGGTCCATTACTACAGATACATCCGTTCCGCGGGGATTGTAAGTTGCCAAGCGGTGGATCTCAAAGAACAAGGGTCGGTGAATAAGCGGTCGCGCCGTCACAAAAGCCGGATTATAGCGTTCCACATGTCCCACTTGAACCTGGATTCCTGCTTCGTGCGCTAAATGCAACAACGTTTTGGCCTGTTCCGGGGTTTCGGTTACCGGTTTTTCGATGAATACGTGCTTACTGGACTTGATGGCTCTACTTGCCAGATCAAAATGCGTCAGTGTCGGAGTAACGATATTGACGCAATCGCAAGCTTCTATGAGTGCCTGCGGATCATCAAAGCGTTTTATTCCGTATTGCGTGGCAACCGGTTCGGCGTGTTCATCCATGGGGTCGTAAAACCCCACTAATTCAAAGAGTTCATGTAATTCTTGGATGAGTCTCACATGGACTTTGCCAAGATGGCCAACACCAAAAACCCCTATTTTAAGACGAGTATGCATTCTGATACAAAAGTAGGGAGAGCTCTTCTTGATTTTTGTGAGAGCTCATGCAGTTATCAACACGTAAATTTTAGTTAATAGGTAAAACCGGTATTTAATTACTTGATTCCAAGTTTTTTGTAGGGATCAGAAATGATTTTTTAGAAAAAATATTCAAAACCTCTTTTTTAATCTTGAAAAATCCTTATTTTTGCGCCCACTAAACGGAGGTTGTAGCTCAGCTGGTTAGAGCGCCGGATTGTGGTTCCGGAGGTCGCGGGTTCGAACCCCGTCTTCCTCCCTCGATTAGAGTTAAAATGTGAGTACGCAGGTGCTCACATTTTTTTTTGTCTAAAACGATACCCTGAGTTGAACGGTAATATCTGATTTGCGGTTGCCTTTGATCTCTTCTGCGCCTGAACTCAAGCTCGTGCGGTCGGCGTACAAAAAGGTTCCGTAGCGAACCCATAGATCAAAACGACGCAGGAACGTGTAACGAACGAGCAAATAAGCGCGCGAGCCTTGATAGTAATATGCCGGAACAGAGAAGACATACAAAGCGTTGTTCTCAAAAGTGTAGATACGCGTGTCGTAGCTGTCCGTTTCAAATAGAGCGTAGCGAATTGAAAGGTCGATCGGCAAACTCTTTGGACGGTAAACAACGTCTTGTGTGATCATCCAGCCTTTTTCAGGAGTGTTGCTTGGTCGGTCGATCGTGATATATTCCAAACGACTTTTCACTGTGATTCCTTCTGAAACCTTGTAGCTGACATTGATGCGGTAATTCCGTTGCAGAACATCTTCGATCGCCGTGATCGTTCCATCGGAATCGCGTGAGTTCTTTTGACGCAATTGCACACGGAATCGACCATAGACTTCTAATTCTTTGTTTGGTCGGTAAGTCGGTTGTACTAAAAATTCATAACCCTTCGACGGTGCATCCACTTGGAATTTCAACCAAGGGAAACTGTAGAAATCGATGTAACTGTTGACGGTCCAGGAATTATTCAGTTTAACTTTTGTTCCGGCAAACAATCCTTTTTCATTCTGGGTATTACTCCCTTCCGAAAAACCGTTGTTATAAAAACTAAAATATCCTTTGCTGTAATTGCGGTACACCACGGATACGGAAACACGCGGATCGATGATGGCCATTAAACCATAAATTTGGGCCCATGATTTGGAGTGAGTACTATAACTCGCTTCCCCAAAGAAGTTCACATTGCGGAATACCCAGTTGTAGTCGCCGCTGATTGCCGTTGATCGGTCGCCTCGGAAAGCATATAAATTGTACGGAATAGTATCTTTTTGAAGTGGTTTATCATATTGTTGGTGTACGGCTGCAATTCCGGCATTGAATCGGGTACTTTTATATTGCAAGTAATTTCCTGCGATCTTTTCGGTGAATTGATTTTTCTTGGCGATCTCGCTGTTCGTGCGGTGTAAACCACTTAGGTCGATGGTGGAGATAAACTGTAGATCATTGAACAAGGAATCCGCAATACCGCTCCCGTCTACGCGTTTTTGACTGTAAAAACTAAGTAAATTAAATTTTCCGGCACCTAGCATGACGGCACCACCGCGGAAATATCGATTTTCGTCAAGCGACGTGTAGGGACGTAACAAGTTTGCGGTGCGTTTAGAGGAAAAAATATCGGCTGTTTTTCCAAATGCATATCCAGTCCAGGTATTCAATCCTTGTCCTATCTGTACCAAATAATCTCCTGCAGCAACGGCTTTCAAATATTTGCCTCCTTTGTAAAAGGCATGAAAGGAATAAAAATCGAAACCGTTTTTTTGTGCGCCTTTAAAAAATTGCTCCCCCGGATCTTTTTCAGCGGTGAAACCAACGGAAACATTCGTGCGATAGGTATAGCGAAAGCGGGTGTAGTAGCGGTCCGGATTTCCGTAGTAAAAGCTATTGGACGTTTTTAAAATGGAGTCTGGAACGTCTTGGTATCCCGACTTTTGTTCCGGTGTACGTTGGTAGCGCAAGTACCATTCAAATTTTCCGTTCTTGAGCAATTCTTTTGCAGAAACATGCAAATTATCTAGGCGATCGTCTACGCGAATGAAAGGCAATACTAAATTGATCGTCGAAAGGTCCCAATACTGAAGTGCTTGAAGTTCGTAGATCGATATCAACTTTCCGAATTGTTCGCGATGCAATAAAAGGTTCGTTATTTGGACTTCGGTTAAGAGGTTCAACGAACGCAATTCATCCGCATCGGTTCCATTCAGATTGATCGGATTGTCAAAATAGTAATTCAGCTGATCGAAAATATTGGTTAAGTCAATTTCCTCAGATTCGTTTTGTTCGGAAATGAACTCGATGCGTTGTTGGATGATCTCATTGCGGTCTTGGGCCATTCCAATAAAGGAGAGGCAAGCAAAAAATGCAACGAGTAATTTATTTCGCATGTTTTTCCAACTGATAGTTTAAGCCGATCATAGGTGTCCAGCCTAATACCTGATGATATTTACTGCCAAGATCGATCGATAATCCTTTTTTGCGGTAACCAAATCCGAAAGAAAAATGCGTTGGACCTGATTGTGCTCCTAAGCGAACAAACAAAACGTCCATTGGCTGGTATTCGATAGCTCCTTTGAATGCAATGGGATGGATCACATCTTTTTCTACTTCTGCCAGAACAAGTACCCGTTTAGATGGTAAGTATTGAGCGCCGATGCGCAGCACGGTGGAAAAGCGATCTTCGAGGGTGCTGATTCGTTGTCGGCCAATATTCATGACACTTGCTCCAAGGCGCCACTTTTCGGAAATCTTCGCAATCAATCCAGCCTCCATGGTTCCGTTCAAAGTAGCACCGTAATTGTTTCCTAATCGCAGTTGTTGTCCGTTCAATTGAATTCCTGCTGCAAAACGTTCTGTTAATTGCATGGCGTAGCCAACTCCAAAGCGTGATTGGCGGTATTGTTCGTAACCAAAGAATTGCGCTCCAGTTGTGATCACACCTTTTTTCAGAGGAATGGCCACGGCAAGGGCCTGTGTTTGCAATTCTTTTGTGAGAAAACGTGTTTCGTAGTAAATGCCCGCAGAAAACGACTTGATGGATGCTGTTGCACCCGGATTGTGATGATAAGCCCACACGTCGTCTAGTGTTACGGAAGCGCTGCTCAACGAATTCGAACGTGTACCAACGGCGTTGAATCCTTGTGCCAAGGCTGTTATCTGAATGACAAGCGCAATAGTAGCAAGAAAAAGGCCGTTTTTCATCCGTAGTTATTTTTTGATAAAGAGGCGTTTGGAGGCAGGGTAATGCTTTGAAAAGTAATCTGTTTCCTGGGCAAAAAACCACGTATTTCCGTTGTCCTCAGACAATGCGAATATACAATATTCATCAGTGATTTCGATGCGCTCGGTATATTTTTCGAGCCAATATTTTCGCTGAATCGATTTACCTGAAACTTTTGTTTCGCGATACAGTGGATTGGCTAAATAAATGCGGGCGGAGTCGTCCGATTGCTTGAAATGGGTCAAAAAGGTACTATCTCCCTCTTTTTTCACGGAAGCCACGATCGTAGGGTGGGTGAATGCAACGAGTTCGAGAGAACGATTTTCATTATTTGCACGGACATATCGTTGTAATTGTTTATTCAACCGTTCCTCTTGCTCACTGGTAAGCGTACATGCAAGAAATAGAGGTAATAGAAAAAGGATGCCGATTCGGTTCACGTATTTGTTTTGTTGTCTAAAATATGCCAAATTTGTGAAAACTTCAATCTATGAAAATTTCTACTACTTTTTTTTCAGTGCTAATTGCTGCTTGCACTTTCGGACAGTTGACATCTGAAACCATGTCGGTGAATGGCGTTGTCCGCAACTATCAACAGTATTTGCCTACAGGCTTCGATCCTGCGAATGAATCTCCTTCGTTATTGATCATTCTGCATGGTTTGGGAGGGAATAGCAGTCAAATGGTTGGGGCTGGATTTAATTTGATTGCAGATACAGCGCGTGTAGTAGCCATTTATCCGCAAGGAAAACCGAATCAATTTGGACAGAACGCTTGGAATAATGGAACCTTAGCGGCTTCGAATGTGGATGACATCGGGTTTATGAATCAATTGATAGATTCGGCAATCGTTCATTACAATGTCAATCCTGCCCGTGTTTACTTTACAGGATTTTCTATGGGATCGATCATGTCGTACCACATGGCTTGTGAGTTGAACAATCGCGTTGCTGCAATTGGATGTATGGCCGGGACTATGGCTACATCAGATATTCAAAATTGTGTACCAACGTACGCTACTCCGGTGATCCACTTGCATGGTACTGCTGACGGAACTGTTCCGTATGATTCAAATCCATTGCCTTCTTTGAGTTTGGTTCCTGAAACGGTGAGTTTTTGGCGCAATGTCCACGGATGCGCATCAACGGCAGATTCTACGCGTTTACCAGACGTCGCGAATGATAATATTACAATCGATCGCTTTGTGTATGATAATTGTAACCCGAACGGTTCGGTTGAGTTGTGGCGTTTCAACGGTGCGGATCACGTTTATTTATTCCAACCTTTGAATGATATTACAGAAGGGCTAGAGGTGTGGAAGTTCCTCACCAAGTGGCAGCATAGTAACCCGACTTCTGTTGGAATCCCAGAAAAAAGTGATTGGACATCCAATGTGTATCCAAATCCGGGGACGGGAATGTTTGCTGTAGAAGTCTCGAAGCAGGTTGAATTCGTGTTAACCGATGCACTTGGCAGCGAGATTGCGCGTGGATCGTTTTCGCTTGGTAAGAATGAACTGAATCTCGAAGCACATCACTCCGGAATCTATTTCTTGCATTTGGGAGATCGCACGTTGCGGGTGATCAAACAATAAATACGATCATCAACGGTTTTTACTCAGGAAAGTATTCTATGACTTCTTCGGGAGTCATGGGTGCAAAACTAAATTGGCATTCGATCATGTCTTGAATGCGCAGGATCTCTGGAAACTGAACGGCTTTTACAGCAAGGTACTTGATTACACCTTGTGAACGATAGGCTTCAAGAAAGTTGCGATCATCGGTGATCTTGTAAAAGCGTTCAAAGCCATCTAATTTGCGAAAAACTGGATATGTCATTTGGGAAAAATATCAGGTAAAAAAAAAACTCCGATCGGATTGATTCTGATCGGAGTTTTTGGTTTAATTCAAATTAGTTGACTTTCACCACAACGCGGCGGTTCTTAGCCAATTTCAAATCATCATTGTCAGATTCCAAGTGTTCAGCTGTATTTGGTTCTGTGTTTCCACGAGTTTCCCCCTTGATACGTGCTTCTGTTACTCCTTTTTCTACCAAGTAAGCCTTCACTGCTTCCAATCGTTTCTTGTCCATATCGGCATAGAATGGCTTTTTCGCACCCACTTCATCCTCTTGCACATCACTGTGACTGATCACGGTTACGGTCAATTTAGGATCTTTTTTCAATTCTTCAGCAATTAGATCCAAGGCAGCCATTGCTTGAGGAGTCAAGGTACTCTTTCCAGATGCAAAATACATCCCTTGCGCTTCGATCTTCTCTTTTGGAGTCATGCGATCACGGACTACCAAAGCCTTCTGGTAAATTGTAGTAGATGTTAAGTTTTTCTCAGCATCTTCGTAGTTACAATCGCATTTGTCGTTGTCATCCAACATAGTAACGATCACGTTATCGATGTAATAGTATGCTCCTGGAATTTGCGTGAACTTGTTGTCTTTCGCTTTTTTGTTGGTTTCCGTTTTTGTAGATTCGTTGGATGTGAAGTTCCCGATTGTCAGGAATTTCTCTCCTCCTTTTGCAGTGTATGTACCACATACTTTTTCCCAACCGAAGAACGCGTTAAAGATCTTGTTCTTTGGGTGCAAGATATTGGTCTCGTCAACGATTGAAGTTTTTTGATCTGTTCCAAACTCTTTTTTAGAAACATTCACACCGATCTGGTTACAAGAATACTTCGATGCTTCAGCGAGAGACAATTGGAATGACACACAATATTTTGTTCCTTCTTTCATGGGTGTTTTTAACTTCACCAAAAGATAGGTGCGTGGAGCTTTGTTCTGGTACGAGAAGGCCATGATTCCTGCGTAGTTTTCACCTTCCGCCGGTTCTTCGGTTCCATAAATGTTTGATTTTGTTCCGATCTCGGGCATTTTAGAATCGCTCAAGAACACATCAGCGCGAGCTCCTGTTGGTGATTTCCAGCCTGTTGCCAGATCGATCTGTCCCGGTTTTTTGATCTTACCTGTCGTAGATTCGAACCCGCCGTTGTCGATAAGGTTTTCATTGTTTTGAGCTAACAAAGCCATTGGGGCTAACAAAGCTGCAAACAAACTTGCTTTTGCTACTCTCATACTAGTTGATTTCATAGGATTTTACAGTTTTAATGAATGTTTTCACCTTTTCAGGATCTACATCCGGGTACACGCCATGTCCTAAATTTACAATATGACGTTGGTTTTTGCCGAACGAATTTAACATTTTTATCGTTTCGTTCTCTACGGTATCATGTGAACCATATAAAGCACACGGATCTAAATTCCCTTGAAGTGTTCGATTGTTACCCACCTGAGCACGAACGGTTGCAACATCCATGTTCCAATCCATTCCTACGGTATTACATTCAAGTGCCGCAATTGCTGGGATCGAAGTGATAGCGCCTTTTGAGAACAGGGTCACCGGGACATCATTGATCGCTGCTGCAATCTGTCCAAGGTATGGAAGGCTAAACGCAGCATATTGCTCCGTACCCAGAATTCCAGCCCAAGAATCAAAAATTTGTATCATACTTGCTCCCGCTTTTACCTGCGCTTTCACGTAAGCGATGGTCACGTCCGTGATCGACTGTAGCAACTGGTGTGCCAAAGTTGGATCGGTATACAATAACTTACGTGCTTCACTGAATGTTTTTGACCCGTGTCCTTCTACCATGTAACAAAAGATCGTCCATGGTGCTCCTGCAAATCCAATTACCGGAACACGACCGTTCAATCCTTTTACGGTCAAACGAATGGCTTCCATCACGTATCCTAAGCGATCCTCCACGTCGAAATTGGTCTCAACGCGTTTCGCTTGTTCGGCAGAGCGGATCGTATGTTCAAACCATGGTCCGCGTTTCTCAACCATTTGGTATGGGACATTCATCGCTTCGGGAACCACCAAGATGTCAGAGAAAACGATCGCGGCATCCACATCTAAAATGTCTACGGGTTGAATCGTCACCTCAGCCGCTAATTCTGGTGTTTCAACCAATTCTTTAAAACCGCTTACGCTCTCGCGAACGGCACGGTATTCAGGTAAAATTCTGCCGGCTTGACGCATTAACCATACCGGGTATCGTTCGATTGCTTCGCCTTTCGCGGCGCGCAAGATCAAGTCATTTTGTAATTTCATCAAAGCAAAGTTAGCTTTTTTGTATTATAATGAGAAGTGATATGTGTTCTCACTGTAAAATGACTTTAAGATTGTTTTGTGAGATCTCGGTTTCTATTAATTCAACAAATTCCTCGTCTTCGTCCAACTCGATATATTTAAAGCTTTTTCTAAAAAGATTTCCTTTTCGGAAATAAGTGTAATTATAGGACTGAGCATATGCGTTGAAACAATTTGATAATTTTCGACTGATTAATTTGGTAGAGTTAAATGGCTTGATAGACCCATGACGTTTTAGTGTTTCTAAGTCGTGAAAAGTAATTAAAGCATGGAAAGAGAAGTCGTTAACCAAAAGTTTTTTGATCAGGGCCACTGATGACAGGTGATTTTCTAATGTGCGAAGGAAAGTAACAATGTCGCGTTCGGATCTGAAAAGAAACTCTGGTTGGACAGAATAGTTGTAAATGTAGTATGTGGTGTTTGCTTCCATGATTGATGAATTTTATGTGAAGTTATAGCTGAAAAGTGCTTCTCTCCAAATGTTTTTTATCATCAAAATCGCTCTAGGGTTTTTAACCCTAGAAGGGTGTAGAAGTTTTTTCGGGGTATATTATCGCGCCCACACGATGGACTCCTTTCCCATCCGTTTCAACTCTTCATTGATCCGCGAAAATGGTTTGCTTCCAAAAAAACCGCGATAAGCAGAAAGCGGAGAAGGATGTGGAGCACGAAGCACGATA
The DNA here is from genome assembly GCA_964427665.1 of uncultured Fluviicola sp. Lineage (GTDB taxonomy): Bacteria > Bacteroidota > Bacteroidia > Flavobacteriales_D > Crocinitomicaceae > Fluviicola. The sequence goes on from CAYRVL010000017.1 coordinate 32,352, forward strand.
TGCTTACTTTCATCGATTACCTTTCCCTTTTGTTGTGCGGGAGCGCCCCAAAGCACAAAGATGATTCCTGTTTTCTCTCGATTGATCGTTTCAATAACCTCGTCTGTGAATTGTTCCCATCCTTTGTTGGCGTGACTGAGAGGTTCGCCGGAACGTACCGTTAGAATAGCGTTTAATAATAAAACACCTTGTTCAGCCCAGTGATTTAAGTCTCCAGTTTTTGGCGCAGGAACGCCCAGGTCGTCTTCCAATTCTTTGAAAATATTCTGTAAACTTTTCGGTAATGGACGCACGTGTTCATCACAACTAAAGCACAATCCATGTGCATGTCCCGGGGTGGGGTATGGGTCTTGACCTAGGATCACGACTTTGAGTTTATCGAAAGGACAAGCATCAAAGGCTCGGAAAATTTGGGAGCCTTTCGGGAAAATACCTTGTGGATTACGCTGGTATTCGTCTTTTACAAACTCTGCGAGTTTATGGAAATAAGGCTTCTGAAAGCTTGATTCCAATACCGTCGACCAAGAAGGATGAATTTTCACGGACATGGAACAAAAATAGGGATAGTTTCTACTTGATTTTGGAATTCGCACGAGAATATTGCCATTTCTGATTGCTTTTAGGGAACGGGATTTTCAGGCGCTGCAGTTCTGCAGAAAACTGCTATTTTTGCGGCTCAATTCAGAAGTATGAGCAATCTTGTTGAAATCGAAAAACGACGAACCTTTGGTATCATTTCCCACCCGGATGCCGGAAAAACAACTCTTACAGAGAAATTACTTTTATTCGGGGGAGCGATCCAAACGGCGGGTGCGGTAAAGAACAACAAGATCAAGAAAAGTGCTACTTCGGATTTCATGGAAATCGAAAAGCAACGTGGGATCTCAGTAGCTACTTCGGTAATGGCTTTTGAATATGCTGGTAAACAGATCAATATTTTGGACACTCCCGGTCACAAGGATTTTGCCGAAGATACTTACCGCACGCTAACGGCAGTGGATAGCGTAATTTTGGTGATCGACTGTGCAAATGGGGTAGAGGAACAAACCAAACGTTTGATGGAGGTTTGTCGCATGCGCAAAACACCGGTGATCATCTTCATCAATAAAATGGACCGCGATGGTAAAGATCCTTTCGAATTGTTGGATGAGTTGGAGTCATCGTTAGATATCCATGTTCGACCGTTAGCCTGGCCGATTGGAATGGGGGATCGCTTTCAAGGAGTTTACAATATCTACGATAAGAACATCGACCTGTTTTCAGCGAACAAAACCAAGATCGAAAGTGAAGTGGTTTCCATTCAAGACATCAATGATCCGGAATTGGATGAGTTGATTGGTGAAAAGCCAGCAGCAGAATTGCGCGAAGAATTAGAGACGGTGGAAGGTGTTTACGATCCGTTTAATCGCGATGCTTATTTGGCTGGAGATGTTGCGCCGGTTTTCTTCGGATCAGCAGTGAATAATTTCGGTGTACGTGAATTATTGGACACGTTCGTGCGTATTTCACCTTCACCTCGAGGACGTGATGCAGATAAGAAGCGCGTAGAACCGGAGGATAAGAAGTTTTCAGGATTCATTTTTAAGATCCACGCCAATCTAGATCCGAAACACCGCGATCGCATTGCTTTCTTGCGTGTGGTTTCCGGAAAATTTGAACGCAATACTTTTTACAATCACGTGCGCTTGGATAAGAAGTTCAAATTCCCGAACCCAACGTCTTTCATGGCACAGGATAAAAGTGTGATCGATGAAGCGTATCCGGGTGATGTGGTTGGTTTGTACGATACCGGAAACTTCAAGATCGGTGATACGTTGAACGAAGGCGAAGATTTCATGTTCAAAGGAATTCCGAGCTTTTCGCCGGAAATGTTCCAAGAATTGGAGAATTTGGATCCGATGAAATCGAAACAATTGGAGAAAGGCGTTTCTCAGTTGATGGACGAAGGCGTGGCGCAATTGTTTATTCAGCAACCGGGTAATCGTAAGATCATTGGTACGGTGGGACAACTTCAATTCGAAGTGATCTCCTACCGTTTGGAGCACGAATATGGAGCGAAATGTCGCTTTGTTCCACGATCATTCCATAAAGCATGTTGGGTTACTAGCGATAACGAAGAGCAGTTACGCGACTTCATGCGTGCAAAATCACAATACATAGCGAAGGATAAAGACGATAATTTGGTATTCTTGGCAGAAACTTCATTTTTGCTACAAATGGCCGAAAAAGATTATCCAGATCTGACCTTCCATACGACGAGTGAATTCAAGTTGGAGCGTAAAAATTAAGTGTATACATTTTTTTTTGTGATGTAACCTTTTGGTCTTTTTATGCTTACGGTTTATTAAAGATCATGAAACTACAATTGCTCTTATGTTTATGCTTGATTCCATTTTGGAATGGCGCTCAAAAGTTGGTGAAGACCCTTGATCGGTCTAGCGATTTTTCAACCAATGTCTTTTATTTTTTCGATGATTCGACTTTCGCCTATTTTCGGGGTGGTTGTACTTATCTAAATGTAACAATGGGAAGCTGGTACCAGGAGAAAAAAGATTATCACCTCATTCCCAATCAATCCTTCAAGCCGGAAATTTCCGTGATTAAGCAAACGGTGAGTGACACCTGTGATCGTTTGTTTGAGGTGCAATTTTTGGATGCATCGAATCAGTTAATGCCATGCGATTGGACCTTGATTGATCGAACGCAAAACGTGCCTCCGGATAACCATGAACGCATGAACGCGGTTGATCAGTGGCAACGCTATACGGTAATGGGAATCGATTCGAATTTCAGATCCGTAAAGCGTGCTTGTGACGATTACGAATTACTGCCAATCACTATTTTTCGGGCGTTCAATATGCAAGAATTAATTCCGGTAGATCCCAATGTGAATTTTATGCAAGTTCAGGTGAAAATTCCGCGTGAAATTGCTCGCTTTTTACTTTTCGGGAATTTCCACTACTCAACCATGAATGGCACTGAATTCATTTTTAAAAAGGAGCGATTCATCATTGATGATTAGCTATTTTTACAGTCCGTGAATCACAAGCTGTCAGGTAGATCGGCTAAAAATGTTCCTTCCCGACAATCCATGATCACATGTTGCAATCCGTTTGTCATCCAAAAATAGGGTGCGCCGGTTTTTTGCACATAATTACTGGTCTGAAGAAAGGTTTTTTCATCTATCGGAATGGTGGTCGCTTTGCATTCCACGATAAGCTTACCACGTCCGTGCTCATCCAAAACAACTAAATCAGCTCTTCTAGTTTGCCCATTGATCGAAAGGGACATTTCCGATATCAATCTGCCTGCACCGATTTGTTGCTGATTAAGTAGATAATGAATCACGTGTTGGCGCACCCATTCCTCGGGCGTTAGCAGCAATTTTTTCTTGCGTAGCACGCACCAAACCCAAAAGTTTCCATCCTGTTTGGAAATTTTTAATGTAGCCGGGGGAAGTTGCAATGTTGGAAACATGAGCCAAAGATAAGAAACGAAGTCTTTTTGAAAACACGTGTATAAACAAGATGCTTTCTACTTTTCCTTTCGCTCAAATTCTGTATTTTTGAGTAATGGATCACAAACTCCTGCTTCGGGATATTAAACAGAAAGATTTTAAGCCAATCTATGTATTGCATGGAGAGGAACCGTATTACATCGATCTCATCTCGGATGCCATTCTGGAGCATGCTTTGGAAGAAGACGAGCGCGAGTTCAATCAAATGGTTTTGTACGGTCGTGATGTGGATGTTTCCCTGGTGATGTCTGAAGCGCGCAGCTTTCCTTTTATGGGGACACGCAAGGTGATCGTGGTTCGCGAAGCACAGGACTTGAAAGATATTTATGAACTAGATAAATTGATCCCACACCTCAATCCGGATAATATTTTGGTGCTTTGTCACAAATACAAAACCTTGGATGGAAAGCGCAAGTTGGTGAAAGAATCACAAGCGGCTGGTATTGTTTTTAAATCGGAAAAGATCAAGGAATACCAACTACCGGATTGGATCGCTAATTATGCGAAAAGCGCAGGTTATGATATTACTTCCAAAGCTACTTCGTTATTGGCTGAATTTCTGGGGAACGACCTGAGCAGGATCGTGAACGAATTGGAAAAGCTAACCATCGTTCTGGAAAAAGGAACCCGCATTTCGGATGTCCACATCGAAGAGAATATCGGGATTTCAAAGGACTATAACAATTTTGAATTGGTGAATGCGATGGCTGAACGGAATTCATTGAAGGCATTTCAAATTGCGGATTACTTCGATAAGAATCCCAAAGACCACGCTTTGCCGGCTATCATACCCAACTTATTCAAGTTGTACACCAATATGATGCGCGTGCATTTTGCTCCAACGCGTACACCGGAATACATTGCCTCCAACCTGGGTATGCACCCGTTCGCGGCGAAGGAACTAATGAAAAATTCTGCGAATTACAACCCGAAAATGTTGGCGCGAAACGTTCAGATCTTACATGAATACGATCTGAAATCAAAAGGAGTGGGAAGTACAGGCGCATTCTCAGACGGAGATTTGCTGCGCGAAATGATTTTTTTATTAATGAATTGATGCGACGATTTTATTGGGCCGACATACCGGAAACGCCGCGTTTCGAATTACCGGAAGAAGAATCAAAACATATCGTGCGTGTGTTGCGCATGCAAGAAGGTGATTCCTGTTTATTGCTGAATGG
>CAYRVL010000017.1:37149-47331 GCA_964427665.1 uncultured Fluviicola sp.
GAGTTCATTCAAGCACATCCGAAAGGTTGTTTGGCTCATTGTGTGGATAGTCCGAAAATACCCGTGCAACAAAGTGCTCACAAGGACGTTGTACTGATCGGGCCGGAAGGCGATTTTAGCTCGCGAGAAATAGCGCTAGCCATGCAATCTGGTTACGATGCGGTAACCTTAGGAGATTCTCGACTGCGCACGGAAACGGCGGGTATGGTTGCGGCAGTATTGTCATTAATTGGATGATATGAATAAAAGTTTAGTAGTACTGTTTTGTTTTGTTTTTGGACTGCTTCGTGCACAAGGCACCTATCAGTTGGCGGTGTTGAAGTACAACGGTGGGGGAGATTACTATGCAAACCCGACTGCCTTGCCGAATTTGATCCAGTTTTGCAATGCGAACCTGGGAACCAGCATTTCCAAAGACGTGCCTTACGTGGATGCAGGTAGTCCGGATCTGTTCGTGTATCCATTCATTCACATGACCGGACATGGAAATGTGAAGTTCTCCATGCTGGAAGCTGATAATTTGCGCAAGTATCTGCTCGGTGGAGGTTTCTTGCATATCGACGATAATTACGGGATGGATCAATTTATTCGGGATGAATTGAAGAAGATCTTTCCGAATCAGTCCTTGGTAGAATTGCCGTTTACACACCCAATCTTTCATCAGAAATACGATTTTAACGGCTTGCCAAAGATTCACGAACACGATGGAAAACGTCCTCAGGCATTCGGAATCATCGTTGATGGGCGCTTGGTTTGTTTGTACACCTACGAAACGGATCTTTCGGATGGTTGGGAGGATAAAGCAGTTCACAACGATTCAGAAGAGAAACGCAAACAAGCCTTGCAAATGGGTGCCAATATCCTGATGTACGCCTTTTTAGGCGGTGTGCAATAAAAAATGCCAACAACGCAATGACATTGTCGGCATTCTTTGAGTTTATTTCTATAAGTATCGCGCCACAAGCAACGTACTTTTTAAGATTTTACATTCTGTTTGGAACCTGAATTCCTAGCAAGGCCATTCCCTTATTGACGGTTCGTGCTACTGCGGCGCTCAGGGCTAAACGCATGTTTCGGTTATCCAGGTTGCTTTCGTTCAGAATGAAAACATGCTGATAGAACTGATTGTATGATTTCACCAATTCGTACAAGTAATTCGCGAGGTGAGATGGTGCATATTCTTTCGCTGCTGTATCGATGGTGTGCGGGAATTCCTCCAATAATTTGATCAATTCTTGTTCCCATTCATTCGTCTGTGCGGCGTCCCAAGATCCAATACTTCCTCCTTTTCCCAGCAAGGTTTGAATACGTGCGTGGGTATACTGAATGAAAGGTCCTGTATGTCCGTTCAATTCAATCGATTCGTGCGGGTTGAAAACAATGCGTTTTTTTGGATCAACTTTCAATAAGAAATACTTCAAACCGCCCATTCCGATCGTTTCGTAGAGCTGTTCTTTTTCTTCAGCTGATAATTCGTCGATCTGACCGCGCTCTTGGGTCATCTCACGTGCCGTGTCCACAATGTCCTCCATCAGATCATCAGCATCTACGACAGTTCCTTCGCGTGACTTCATGCGTCCCATGCCTTTCGGAAGTTCCACCATGCCATACGATAAATGGTAACAAGCATCGGCCCAAGCATATCCCATCTTTTTCAAGATCAGGAACAATACTTTGAAATGGTAATCTTGTTCGTTCCCAACGGTATAGATCAAACCGGAAAGTTGTGGAAAATCTTTGATTCGATCCACTGCTGTACCCACGTCTTGTGTCATGTAAACGGAGGTGCCGTCCGAGCGCAACAGGAGTTTGTGATCCAATCCTTCATCTGTAAGATCGATCCAAACCGAACCGTCTTCTTTCTGATAAAACACACCTTTTTTCAAGCCTTCCTGAACGATGTCTTTCCCTAAAATGTACGTCTCGGATTCGTAGTACAAACGATCGAAATCCACACCCATGCGCTTGTAGGTGCTTTCGAATCCTTCGTACACCCAGCCATTCATGGTGGTCCAAAGTAAATAAACTTCCGGATCGCGACCTTCCCATCTTACCAAAAGATCTTTTGCTTCACGCAAGATCGCTGTTTCGTTTTTCGCCAAATCTTTGATCTTTTCATCGATGGCAGCGACAGCTTTTTCATCCTTGCCGGACTTCGCAGAAGTCAGTTCCTTCAATTTTTCAAGAGCATTTGGACTGTAGCCGTCCCAATTCCCGGCTTCCCAATCGGCAAGAATCGCTTTGGTTTCCGCAGAGAAATGTTTGTCAAATTCGACATAGTATTTCCCTACCAATTTATCTCCTTTCATGCCTGTGTTGGCAGGAGTTTCACGTTCTCCCGCAGCGTTCAGTGGTGAGAATTTCAACCAAGCCAACATGCTTTTACAAATATGAATCCCGCGATCATTGATGATCTGCGTCTTGATCACTTCATGTCCGTTTGCTTTCAGGATCTCAGCTACACTATAACCAAGGAAGTTATTGCGCAAATGACCTAAATGCAAAGGTTTGTTGGTATTCGGAGAGGAATACTCTACCATGATAGCTGGTTTGGAATTCGCCGGAGCAAAGCCAAATTGATCGTTGTTTACAATGTCCTTTAATGCGTCGATCCAATAAGTTTCCGGATAACTGACATTCAAAAAGCCTCCGACAACCTGAAAATCGGCGATCAAGTGCAAGTCATCCCGCAATAAAGCACCCAACCGTTCACCAATTTCTTGAGGCGCCTTGCCGGCTAATTTCAAAAAGGGAAATAACACGATCGTTATGTCGCCTTTGAACTCTTTTTTGGTTTTTTGGAATTGCACCATCGATTCCGCTATTTCAGAGCCGAAAAGTGCAGGAAAGTGGGTTGTTAATGCTTGCTTTATTGCTGCTTCCATTGATTATTTTGAAGTTAAAACGTTTGTTACTTTTTCCAGGATCTCGAAGGCGTATTCAGCCATGGCGTTACATTTGTTATCCAAGCACGGATTTACTTCAACAAATTCCACACAGACTGTTCGTTGATCTTGGGCCAGCAAAGTTAATATTTCTGTGGCTTCCTCAGGTGTTAATCCATTTCCTACCGGTGTTCCGGTACCAAAAGAGGTTAATTGTGGATCCATGGAATCGACATCGAAAGAAATATAGAGTAGGTCGCAGTCCTGAAGCTGATTCAAACAATTTTCTACGATCGCGGGAACGCCGCTTTTGCGCACATCTTCTACGGTGTGATTGGTCAAATGAAGGGTGTTGATCAAATGATCCTCTTCCGGTTCTGTGTCGCGAACTGCAATAAACACCAGATCTTCCGGTTTGATCTTCGGAAAAATGCCATAAGCTTGCTTCAAACCGTCCCACGCTTCGATGGTGTGTGCATCGAGATCGTTGCGACTTTGACTGATATTGTTCTCTCCCAAACAGATAGCCAGTGGCATTCCATGCATGTTCCCGGATGGCGTGGTGTAAGGTGAATGTAAATCTCCGTGAGCATCGATCCAAATTACGCCCAAACGTTTATCCGGAAATTGTGCTTTGATACCGGCAATCGTTCCAGCTGCCGAACCATGGTCTCCAGCCAATACGACCGGAGTGATCGCTTTGCTCAAAAGTGTTGACACGGTATCTGCTACACTGTGAAAAACGCGCGAAAAACCGTCTATGCGCTTGGCGAACATTGTTGCTGTTGGTTGGTCGATATAGTGATTGAAATCTGGTAAAGGATGCAATGGGATCTTTCCGAAAAAGGAGTTGTTGTGTTTGCGAGCCGCAGTCATGATCGCGCCCGGTCCAAGGGATGCTCCTCGCGTGCCTGCTGTTAATTCTGATGTGTTAATGATGATCTCAAGGTTCCTATGCATAAATAGATTTTAACAAAACAAAAGTATCATTTGCCCGCCGCTTTGCCAAAAAGAGTTTCCCACCATGAAGAAACCTTTTCCACATTTCTGCGTAACAGAAGCGTTTTTACACAAGTTGATATTTTCATGAAATCAGTTTTAGCTTTTCTCTTGTTGTGTGGCATTGTGCTCATGGCATCGTGCACGAAAAAGCCGATAACAGAAGGTAGAATTGTCTATTCGATCGATTACCCGGAACAAAAGGATAATTTTTTCCTCTACAGCATTTTGCCAAAAGAAATGGAAATGCATTTTAAGGATGGCCGACTTAGTAGCACGATCCAAAAGGCGAATTTGCGTTTTTCTCAGTATGTGGATTGTAACCAACGTTCGTTCACGACTTATTTTGAATACGGTTCTGATCAATTTCATTCGGTTTTTACCTCGCAAGAAGTAAGTAGTTTGGTAAGTAGTCAAGATAATTATACGATTCAATGGTCCAAAGAAAAGGATACCATTGCCGGGTATGATGTAAAGAAAGCCGTTGCGGTAAATAAAGAGAATCCGAAAGATAAGATCGAGTTATGGTACACCGAACAGATCCATTTACCAGAAGCAAATTGGTACAATCCCTTTAAACAGGTGAAAGGAACCTTGTTGGCATACGCCATTGATCGCTATGGTATTCGGATGGTGTTCCGCGCCAAGAAAGTCGAGGAAATTCCAGTTGACGAACGTACTCTTGAACCAGTGAAGAAGGGAAAATCGATCAATTACGATGCCTTTAACACGAAAATGAACGACTTATTTAAAACTTTCGAATGATCAAACGTATTTCTTTTGTAGTAGCCTGTTTGGTGCTTGTGTTTTTTTCCTTCGGTCAAAAGCCATTACAAGGAGTGTTTACCTATTCCGCAACTATCAATTTCCCGGAATCAGACTCCATTTACAAACAATGGAAAATGATGGTTTACACCAATGACACGATCGTTCGGGTGGAAACGGAAACCGATTATTTTGGAAAGCAAGTTTATATCCGTCACATGTCCTTGAATAAAGCGTATTTGTTGATCGAAACCAATGGTCAAAAATATGCCATCCAAACAGATCTGTTGAAACAAGATTCTCTAGCGTCAAAAAAGGAATCCTACACCGTTCAAAAGAAGTTCGGTAGTAAAAAGATCGCAGGTGTCAAGGCCAAACGCTATTACATTTACGAGAAAGATTTGAAAATTGGGTATGAGGCTTATTTTGCCAAAAAGATTCCCAATAAATACCTCGAATTTTTTAAAGATATTCCAGGATTGGGGGTAGACTTTTACCGACCGGACGAAATGGGATTGGTGCATTATCAGCTGCAATCGTTTATTGCCGGAGCGCAAGATCGCGATCTTTTTGGCATTCCTTCTGATTATAAACGGGTCAGTTTCGATCAGTTTTTGCAAGAATTGAACCCGCAGTAGTTCTGTCAATACCTTGTCTTGCTTGTAATTCAAAATGAACAACAGGCTGTTTATACTTCGCAATTCTTGTCGTTTATTGATCGCTGTTTGAATCTATCTTCGTAAGATAGTTCAGTAGAAATGGCATTGGAGAACGAATATCGGGTAAAAGGAGACGAAGATGTGGTCGAAAAAACCACCAAAACGCGGGTGAAAGAGTCGAAAAAGACATCGTCCGCTGAGCCTTCCGAGGTGAAAAAGTTGGTAGGTGGTTTGTTTCAGCGCTTCGATAAGAAGCGAACAAAAACGATCCTTGGGATCGGACTCGTACTTTTCTCGTGCTTTACGTTCTTGTCTTCTGTTTCGTATTTCTTCACCTGGACAGCTGATCAAGATCGTGTGCTCAACACGACTCTATTTGGTTTTTTGTTTGATGATAATCCGGAGCCCGTGGCCAACTGGCTGGGCAAATTCGGGGCGTGGATGTCGCATCTGTTTATGTACCGCTGGTTTGGGTTGTCTTCATTCGCTATTTCGTTCGTTGTGTTTCTGATCGGTTTTAAGTGGATGCTGAACATTCGTTTGTTGCCGCTTAAACGTTCCTTCGCCGTGGCCAGTTTGTTCATGGTTTGGAGTTCGATCTTCTTGGGGTATTTCGTGGAACAGATCGACTTTCTGGGCGGTACCTTCGGTTTTGCAATCAATACATGGTTGCGCTTATCGATCGGAAGTTTTGGTGCGTTTGTGGTGATCCTCGCCTTGCTTTGGGTGGTGCTCGTTGTCTTGTTCAACGCGGATATCAGTGCCTGGCTGGCTAACTTCCGCAATGGGACGAATTATTTCAATGAAGCCGATGAAGTAGAACCAGTGAAGGAAAATGTCATGAATGATTTTCATGTGGTGAATACCATTCGCGATGAGGAGATCCAAAAAGAGGCCGAAAAGGTTGAAGTGAATTTCGACGAGGAAGTGGAAGAAGAATCGTTGTTGGACTTTGATGATGAAGCAGAAAGTTTTATCGTGATCCAAAAAGGAGCAGAGAAGGTCGGGGACGAAGAGCTGGAAATGGAGATTAATGAAGCAATCGCTGAAGTACAAGTGGTTCCGGTCATGAACGATCTGCCAGATTCGGAAGAGTTTTCTGTTTCGATTGCTGAAGGAGAAACGCAGATCTCCGAAGACGAGTTCGATGCAATACGTCAGGAATATGGAGATTACGATCCAACGCTGGAATTATCCGGCTACTTGTTGCCTCCGATCGATTTATTGAAAGAATACGGAAATGGTCAGGTTTCCGTGAATAAACAGGAATTAGAAGACAACAAGAACCGCATTGTCGAAACGCTCTCCCACTACAAGATCGATATTGCGAAGATCAAAGCAACGGTTGGTCCCACAGTGACGCTTTATGAGATCGTACCGGCTCCGGGAGTGCGCATTTCCAAGATCAAGAATTTGGAAGACGATATCGCCTTGAGCCTTTCTGCATTGGGTATTCGAATCATTGCGCCTATTCCCGGGAAAGGAACTATCGGTATCGAGGTGCCAAATAGCAGCCCGGATATGGTTTCCATGCGTTCCTTGATCGCTTCCGAGAAATTCCAGAATAGTGATTTTGAATTGCCGATCGTCATGGGTAAAACGATCACGAACGAAACCTACGCCTTCGATTTGACGAAAGCACCGCACTTATTGGTTGCAGGAGCTACCGGTCAGGGTAAATCTGTTGGACTGAACGCGATCTTGGTGTCGATGCTCTACAAAAAGCATCCGGCACAGGTGAAATTCGTGTTGGTCGATCCGAAAAAGGTGGAATTGACTTTATACAACCGCATCGAACGTCATTTCTTGGCAAAATTGCCGGGTGAAGAGGATGCGATCATCACAGATACGTCGAAGGTGGTGAATACCTTGAATTCCTTGTGTATCGAAATGGACCAACGCTACGAATTACTCAAAGATGCACAGGTCCGAACCATAAAGGAATACAACGCAAAATTCATCGCTCGCCGTTTGAATCCGGAGAAAGGACATCGTTATTTGCCTTACATCGTAGTGCTGATCGACGAGTTTGCGGATTTGATCATGACAGCAGGTAAGGAAGTGGAACACCCGATCGCCCGTTTGGCTCAGTTGGCTCGAGCTATCGGAATTCACTTAATTGTGGCCACGCAGCGACCTTCCGTGAATGTGATTACCGGTATGATCAAAGCCAATTTCCCGGCGCGTATTGCGTTCCGTGTATTGTCAAAGATCGACTCGCGTACGATTTTGGATAGTTCAGGTGCCGACCAATTGATCGGACGCGGAGATATGTTGATCTCTTTAGGACAAGATCTCATTCGTGTGCAGTGTGGATTTGCCGATACGCCGGAAGTGGAAAGTATTTGTCAATTCATCGGCGAACAACGCGCATATCCGGATGCTATGCTCTTGCCGGAATATGTCGGAGCCGATGGTGGGGAAGATCGCGATGTGGATTTGGATGATATCGACCCGATGTTTGCAGACGCCGCGCGAATCGTGGTGATCAATCAACAAGGCTCTGCCTCGTTGCTACAACGCAAATTGAAGTTAGGCTACAACCGTGCTGGACGAATAGTTGATCAATTAGAGGGCTACGGAATCATCGGTCCATTCCAAGGATCGAAAGCACGCGAGGTACTTTTCAGCGATGTGGAAAGCTTGGAAGACTTCTTGCGCGCGAAGGGAATCGTGTAGTAGAATTATTATTTGGCTTCGGTGGTTCAATTTGGCACAATTTCTGATATTTGCAGGGAAATTTAAAACAAGATGAAATATATTGTTCTACTGTTTGGCTTGATGTTGGCCGTTGGAGCTCAAGCTCAAGATGCGAAAGCACAAGGAATTCTCGACAAAGTTTCGGCGAAGATCAAAGCAAACAAGACGTTTTACGTAGAATTTACAGCTACGGTAAAAAACTCCGGAAACGGAACCAGCACTACAGAGACCGGTAAAGGATGGGTGAAAGGTGAAAAATTCTCCGCAACTTACGGCGACAACGCAATCATCTCGAATGGGGTGAAAACGTGGACGATCGTTAAGGCAGAGAAAACAGTTTATGAAACAGATGCTGACGATGATGACGCAGAATCGATGAACCCAAAGAAATTGATGACTATTTGGGAAACAGGATTCAAAAACAAATACGAGAAAGAGGAAACGCTTAATGGCGAAAAAGTACACGTGATCTATTTGTATCCGAAAAATGCGAAAATGGCTAATTATCATACGATCATCCTATATATTGCCAAAGATGATAACGAGTTGAAGAAAGCGATCATGAAAGCGAAAGATGGAACCGTGATGACATACTCGCTAACTAAGTTTACGTCAAATCCAACCGTGGAAGATTCCAAATTTGTATTTGATATCAAGAAATATCCGGGATACACCTTGGTGAAAGATTAAGCACTCCGGTCATAAACGAAAAAAGCCTCCAATTGCGGAGGCTTTTTTTATGTCGTTTTGTGTGTTTAGAATTGATACAGCTCTACCAATGCTTGCTTGAATCGTTCCAATGGTAAGAATTGTTTTTCCAGCGGAACGGCAAATGGAACCGGAGTGTCTAAAGAAGCGACACGTTTAACCGGAGCATCCAAAGCATCAAAGCAGTTTTCATTGATCAATGCTGCGATTTCCCCGCCAATTCCTCCGGTCATGCAATCTTCGTGGAATACCAATACTTTTCCGGTATTGCGAACAGATTCGTAGATCGTTTCTGTATCCAAAGGCAACAAAGTACGCAAATCGATCAGATCTGCGCTGATTTCCGGATGTTGATCCAAAACTTCCATCGCCCAGTGAACTCCCAAACCGTAAGTTACAATTGTAAGGTCATCGCCACGACGAACGTAACCAGCTTTTCCGATCTCTGCGGTGAAATAATCATCGTGGACATCCTCACGGATACTGCGGTATAAATACTTGTGTTCAAAGAACATAACCGGATTCGGATCTTCAATAGCTGCATTCAACAAGCCTTTCGCGTCTCCCGGGAATGCCGGATAAACAACTTTCAATCCAGGCGTGTGGAAGAACCACGCTTCGTTACTTTGACTGTGGAATGGACCTGCTGCAGTATTTGCTCCCGTTGGCATACGGACAACTACATCTGCATTTTGTCCCCAACGCCAATGGATCTTCGCCAAATTATTGATAATCTGATTGAAACCACAAGTTACAAAATCGGCAAACTGCATTTCAACAACGGCCTTCATCCCGGAAATAGACAAACCAAGTCCGGTTCCCACGATCGCAGATTCACACAACGGCGTATTGCGTACACGTTCTTTTCCGAACTGATCAACGAAGCCTTCAGTGACTTTGAACACACCACCGTATTCGGCAACGTCTTGCCCCATGATCACCAATTCCGGGTATTTCTCCATGGATTGGCGCAAGGCGTCGGAAATAGCATCAATAAAGCGTTTTTCACTCTTAGCATCCGATTGTGGTGCCTTTATCACTTGTTCATGCGGCGCGTAAACGTCCGTTAATTCCGTTTCCAAAGATGCTTCGATCGGACCTTCTGCGAACGCAATATCCAATCCTGCCTGAATCTCACCTTTGATCTCGGCATAAATTGCTTCTTTCAGATCTGCATGTAAAACACCTTCTTCTTCCAGATACAATTCATAGTTCAAAACCGGATCTTTTTTTGTCCATTCGTCTTGCAAACCTTCCGGATAATACTTGGTTCCGGAGGCTTCTTCGTGTCCACGCATGCGGAAAGTCATACACTCCAATAAGAATGGACGCGGTTTCGTACGAATGGATTGAGCGATCTTGCGCACCGTAGAAATGACTTCGAGGATGTTGTTTCCGTCAACCTGAAAGGCATCCATTCCGTATCCGATCCCTTTATCGATGAATTGTTTGCAACGGAACTGTTC
>CAYRVL010000017.1:47431-49389 GCA_964427665.1 uncultured Fluviicola sp.
CCAAAATGGAATGAGCGGTCGCGTCCTTTTGTAAATCCGGAGAGTTTCCCTTGGAATTGCGCAAAAAGTCGATTCAAAGGAATGCCACGTGTGGTGAAGATCCCTAAGTTTCGGTGCATCGGAAGGATAAATTCCTCTTGTTTCATGGCGTATGCGGCACCAACGGAAATACCTTCTTGTCCCCAACCTGAAAACCATTTGGTAATCTTTCCTTGACGCAACAGGATGAGCATTTTTTCCTCTATCAAGCGTGGTTTCAATAGGGCGCGGTAGATCGCGATCAGTTCGTCATCTGAGAACCCTTCTCTGTTATACGCAATCGTACGTTTTGTGAGTGTGCCTTCCATAGTCAATATTTGTTGAGCAAAATTACCATTAATCCTTTGAAATGTGAAATGATAAACAAAACTTATACTAATCGTTCATTAGTCAATTCTAAACGGATTTAGTTTGTTAAAACGCTTGTGTAACGGTTTGCCAGCTAATTGTTTAGTAAATGATAAAGTTAGAGATGTACTTGCTTTGAATGGTTAAATGGTGTAGTTTTGTGTAACTGCTTTGAAAACATGAAAAGACTATTCCTTGCGCTAATTGTGACATCTTGTGGGCTATCTGCGCACGCACAAGCCCGTTTAATATTAAATAACAATGCTTTTGTGGTAATAGATAACGCAGCCAAAGTGGTTGTGGAAAATTCGGCTACAACAGGCGTTTCAACACTTGGAACAGGAGGTAATATCGTAACCGAGAGCGAGTTCGATCAGGTGATCTGGAATATTGGAACTTCAACCGGTAACTACGTGATGCCGTTTACGTCACAAGGAACATTTACTAAAATTCCATTTACGGCTGCGATCACAGCGGCAGGAACAGGTGCCGGGAGAATAGCTTTTTCCACGTATCCCGGTCCAATTTGGGACAACAATACGTATCGCCCTTCGGATGTAACTCACATGTTCGATTATAACACGAATTCTGTAAATAATTCTGACCACGTGATCGATCGTTTTTGGATCATCGACGCAACAGGTTACACCACAAAGCCAACAGCAACTTTCCAGTTCACATATCGTGATTTGGAGCATACACAAGTGGGAAACAACATCGTTGAAGTGAATTTAGGGGCACAGCGTTTTCATCCGGGACCGAACATTTGGGGTGATTATTTACCACAAGGGCTTACGAATGCAGCTGCCAATACAACGAGTAATGTTCCTGTTTCACCGGCAAATTTCTTCCGCAGTTGGACATTAAGTGAAACAACGAATCCATTGGCCGTTGAATTAGCGTATTTTAAAAGTGTCTGTGAAAAAGAAGGGGTTAAACTGGAATGGAAGACCTTAACGGAGACTGATGTTGATCGTTTTGAGTTGTATCATGTTGATGCCAGTAGTATCCGTACTTTGTTAACCGAAATTCCGGCACAGAACTCATCAAATTCGTTGTACACATATCATTCCAGTGAATACCGTGATGGTATTTTCGAATTGGTGGAGGTTTCATTAGATGGAATTCAAACCACGAAAGGTCAGATTTCTGCAAATTGTTTGTCGGCAGCAAATTGGGTTCATTACGATCCGGCTGGGCAGTCGTTGATCCTTGGAATCAGCAGTGGGCAAGATGAGGTTTTGCCATTGAGATTGTACGATGCGGCAGGTAAGTTGGTATTTGTACAAGACATTCAGGTGAACGAAGGAATGAATCAAGTGGTGTTGCCGCTTCAAACGATCAGCAATGGGATGTATCAGTTGATCTCTGATTCTCCGGTGAACCCATTCCGCATGAAATTCGCAATCTATTAATCGCAATAAACTACATAGAAAATGAAACAATTAACTCTCCTAGTTAGTACTCTACTTAGCGCACAACTTTTTGCTCAGAACGTGGGTATCAATGCCACAGGTGCGGCACCAAATGCTTCTGCAGCCTTGGATGTGGACATGGCAAATAAAGGAATT
>CAYRVL010000018.1:0-1693 GCA_964427665.1 uncultured Fluviicola sp.
CCATTCATTTATAGTCTGTTCTAATGACTGCAGAAAATAGCAAAATGAACCCCCAGAAAACTTTGTTGACCATTTCAACGGGGTTGATCGTTCTTTTCCTGATACTCAAGATCAAGTGGCTGCTTACTGCGGCTCTAGTCGTTGGAATTATCGGAATCACCTCGAATTGGTTGTCTGAAAAACTAGAATGGGCTTGGATGAAGTTGGCATGGGTCCTGTCCTTAATTATGCCCAATATTTTGCTTTCGATCATTTTCTTTTTGGTGTTAACTCCGGTTGCTTTTCTAAATCGATTATTCGGAAAAAAAGACCCTCTCATGCTAAAACCACAAAAGGGATCTCTTTACCGAAGCTATCAAAAATCATTCGACCAAGCGTATTTTGAGAAACATTGGTAACCTAACCAGGTTATTTCTCTCGTGACTTTAACACTTTCAATATCGCTCCAAGGTTCACGTCTTTTGCACGAAGTAATACCAAATAATGGAATAACAGATCAGCTGCCTCTTCGTTGAACAATTCCGGTTCATTGCGCATGGCTTCGATCACGATCTCAACACCCTCCTCGCCTACTTTTTGAGCTATTTTCGGCAAACCTTTATTGATCAAGGATTGAATGTAAGACCCTTCCTTGGGAGTTGTGAATCGCTCATCGATCGTTTCGATCAATGATTTCAACACCGAAAAATCCGGCTCCTCTGTAGCTCCCCAACACGAAGTAGTTCCTGTGTGACATGTCGGACCGTCCGGATCAGCTTGGATCAAAAGTGAATCCTGATCACAATCTAATTTCCAATCCTTCAGACGTAAGAAATTACCGGATGTCTCGCCCTTTACCCAAATCTCATTTCTGGAACGAGAGAAAAATGTGACATTGCCTGTCGCGACTGTTTGATTAAACGCTTCTTCATTCATGTATCCCAACATGAGAACTTCTTTCGTTTTGCTGTTTTGAATGATCGCAGGGATCAATCCGTTCGTGTCGAATTTCATTTTCAATAGTTTAATTTCGAATGCGTAAAGAGCTACTTAATTCGCGTTTGAGTACTGGTACAGGAATCTCATTGAAATGGAAAATACTTGCTGCCAAACCACCTGAAACGGTAGTGGTTTCAAATAATTCTCGGAAATGATCAATCGTTCCTGCACCTCCACTTGCAATAATTGGAACAGAGACCAGTTTTTCTGCAGCTTTATAAAAATCTAGCGCAAATCCATTTTTGGTACCATCCCCATCCATCGAAGTGATCAATAATTCGCCGGCTCCCAATCGGACTGCATCTTGGATCCATTTCAATGCATCAATGCCCGTGTCGCGCTTGCCACCGTGTGTGTGAACGGTCCAACCTGACGATACTTTTCTTACGTCTACTGCAACAACAACACATTGTGCTCCAAATGCTTCCGCTATTTCTGTAATCAATTCCGGTCGTGCGATCGCAGAAGAATTTACACTGATCTTATCAGCACCGCTGCGCAATAGTTTCCGTGCAGTTTCAACCGACGAGATTCCTCCCCCAACGGTAAACGGGATGTTCACTTGAGCGGCGACGAGCTCAACGATCGGGACGAATGTTTCGCGTTCCTCATTCGTTGCGGAAATATCAAGTAGCACCAACTCATCGGCTCCTTGCGTTGCATACAACTTCGCTAGTTCAACAGGGTCACCGGCATCACGGATCGACTCAAAATT